>JAUHZH010000229.1 GCA_030426065.1 Gammaproteobacteria bacterium | reverse complement strand
TTCGCCACCCAAATTGCAGCTGATTACAGGCAGGCTTTTGGTCAAGACGTGGTCATTGATTTGGTGTGTTACCGCAAACACGGTCACAACGAGGCCGATGAGCCATCAGCCACACAACCCCACATGTACAAGTTGGTCAAAGCACATCAATCTCCCCGAGAATTGTATGCCAACCAATTAATCAAAGAAGGCGTGATTGATGACGCCAGCGCCCGCGCCATGGTTGACGGCTACCGCGACAAGCTGGACAACAAAGAAGACATTGTTGAATTTGGCCCAACCCACAACAACGACAAATACGCCGTCGATTGGTCGGCCCACTTGGAAGGCGATTTAACGGAAACCGTTGACACCGCCATCTCAGATACCCGTTTCAAAAAATACGGTGAAATCATCACGGGCTTACCCAGTGACTTGAAACCACACCCCAGGGTCAACAAAATAAACCAAGACCGTGTCAAGATGATGTCTGGTGAATTGCCCATGGATTGGGGTTTTGCTGAAACCATGGCTTACGCGGCTGTGCTCGATGATGGCCATCAAATCAGAATCGATGGACAAGATTCACAACGCGGTACTTTTTTCCACCGCCACGCTGTGGTTCACAATGTTGATGTCAATGAAAACTTCACTCCTTTAGAACAGTTAGAAGGTGATGACAACAAAATCGACATCATCAACTCGGTGCTGTCTGAAGAAGCTGTTTTGGGCTTCGAGTACGGTTACGCCACTTCTGAACCCAATGCCCTGGTGATTTGGGAAGCCCAGTTCGGTGATTTTGCCAACGGTGCGCAAGTGGTCATTGACCAATTCATTTCATCGGGCGAAGCCAAATGGGGCCGCTTGAGTGGTTTGGTGATGTTTTTGCCCCATGGTTTTGAAGGCCAAGGTCCTGAACATTCATCGGCCCGATTGGAGCGTTATCTACAATTGTGTGCAGTCAACAACATGCAAGTCTGCATGCCATCGACACCGGCTCAAACCTTTCATATGATCAGGCGTCAAATGAAACGCAAGGCCCGCAAGCCTTTGATTGTCATGACACCAAAAAGTTTGTTGCGCCACAAGATGGCCACTTCCTCTAAAGAACAGTTGACTCAAGGGCGGTTCCAAGAGGTCATTCCTGATCGACGCGTTGATGCCAAGAAAACAGAACGTTTGATTCTTTGTTCAGGCAAGGTCTACTACGACATCATTGAGCAAATGGAAAAAGAAGGCGTAAAAAATGTGGGGGTTGCCCGAGTTGAGCAACTCTATCCTTTCCCACGCAAAGATTTGAAAGAAGAACTGGCACGATACAACAACTTAAAAGAAGTCATATGGTGTCAAGAAGAACCGATTAACCAAGGTGCCTGGTTCCAAATCAGACACCATTTACAACATTGTATTGCAGAACGCGTGCCCTTATATTTTGCTGGTCGCAAAGGGTCACCTTCACCAGCGGTGGGCGCTTTACAAGTACACATCAAAGAACAACAACAATTGATCAAAGACGCCATCCATGGAGAGCATGGTTCGGCGATTGACGCGGAGTAATGAAACTATGAGCATTGAAGTAAAAGTCCCGGTTCTGCCTGAGTCGGTAACCGATGCAATCGTCGCCACATGGCACAAACAACCTGGTGATTTTGTCCGTCGTGACGAAAACCTGGTGGATTTAGAAACCGACAAAGTGGTACTTGAAGTGCCCGCACCCGCCGACGGTGTTTTGAAATCAATTGCCGTTGAATCCGGTGATGTGGTTGAAGCCAATCAAGTGTTGGCCATTGTAGAAGCCGGCGAAGTGCCCGCTGAGGAGAAAACTGAATCTGTGGCGCCCAAAGCCGCAGCCAGCCCTGCTCCTGAAGCCGCTGCACCGACATCTGCTCCCGCTGGTGGTATCAGCACCGGTTCGGCAGGTCCTGCTGCTCGCAAAATGATGCATGAAAACAACATCGACGCTTCTCAAGTGTCTGGGTCGGGTCGTGGTGGTCGCATCACCAAACCCGATGTTCAAGCCGTTGCCAACATGCCCATGGAAGAACGTGTGCCCATGAGTCGCTTGCGTCAACGCATTGCCGACCGCATGGTGGAAGCGCAATCGACTGCGGCCATGTTGACTTCATTCAATGAAGTGGACTTGAAAGCCGTGATGGACATCCGCAAGAAATACAAAGAAGAATTCATCAACAAGCACGGCATCAAGCTGGGCCTGATGTCTTTCTTTGTCAAAGCCGCCACAGAAGCTTTGAAGAAATTCCCCATCATCAATGCTTCGGTAGAAGGTTCTGATGTGGTGTACCACAGACAACAAAACATCGGCATCGCGGTCGCCACAGAACGTGGTTTGGTGGTACCTGTGTTGAAGAACACAGATGCCATGGGCTTGGCTGACATCGACATGGCCATCCGTGATTACGCCATCGCAGGCAACGCCGGTAAACTGGCCATGGAAGACCTGCAAGGCGGCACCTTCACCATCACCAATGGCGGTACTTTTGGCTCATTGATGTCTACGCCCATCTTGAACATGCCTCAAAGCGCCATTTTGGGCATGCACACCATCAAAGAACGCCCTGTCGTGATCAATGGTGACATCGTTGTGCGACCCATGATGTATTTGGCGTTGACTTACGACCACAGAATCATTGATGGCAAAGACGCTGTTCAATTCTTGGTACAAGTCAAAGAATCATTGGAAGACCCAGCACGTTTGCTGTTGAACATTTAAGGAGTGAAAGATGAGTAATCAATACGATGTGGTCGTGATTGGCGGTGGCCCAGCTGGCTATGTGGCCGCCATTCGAAGTGCTCAAATGGGCTTCAACACCTTGTGTGTGGATCGATTCAAAGGCAAAGACGGCAAATATTCCTTGGGTGGCACCTGCTTGAATGTGGGTTGTATCCCGTCCAAAGCGCTGCTGGATTCATCGAAGCATTTTGACCACATGACTCACAGTTATGATGTCCATGGCATCAGTTTTGACAACGCAAAAATGGATGTCAAAACCATGATTGCCCGAAAAGACAAAATCGTCAAGCAACTGACTGGAGGCATCGGCCAACTGTTCAAAGCCAACAAAGTCAACTACATCGGCGGTTCTGGCAAATTGCTGAAAGACCGTCAAGTTGAAATCACCAACGACGAAGGCACCCAAGTTGTGCAAGCGAATCACGTGATTCTGGCCTCTGGCTCGGTTCCCATCTCCATTCCCAATGTCGAAATTGACAATGAGTACATCGTTGACAATGCCGGCGCTTTGGACATCAATGAAGTGCCAGAAAAACTGGGCGTCATCGGTGCCGGTGTGATCGGCTTGGAATTGGGCAGTGTTTGGAACCGATTGGGTTCGAAAGTCACCATATTCGAAGCCATGGATACGTTCCTGGCTGCTTGTGACCAAGGCATTGCCAAAATGGCTGCCCGCACATTCAAGAAGCAAGGTTTGGACATTTTACTGTCCACTTTTGTTAAATCTGCCACCGTCAAAAACGGTAAGGTAGAAGTGGTTTATGAAACCAAAGGTGAGCAAACCACTGAAGTTTATGACAAGTTGTTGGTCGCTGTGGGTCGAAAAGCCGAAACCGACGGATTGCTGTCTGACGATTGTGGCGTGACGTTGACTGACCGCGGTCAAATCGATGTCAATGACGACTGCCAAACGTCAGTGCCCAATGTATGGGCCATTGGCGACGCGGTTCGTGGCCCCATGTTGGCTCACAAAGGTTCAGAAGAAGGCTCTGCCGTGGCAGAACGCATCGCTGGTCAGCATGGCCACGTTGACTTCAACACCGTTCCATTTGTCATCTACACCGAGCCTGAGTTGGCTTGGGTCGGCAAAACTGAAGAACAGTTGAAAGAAGCTGGCATCCCTTATAAAGTGGGTTCATTCCCCATGGCAGCCAATGGTCGAGCCTTGGCCATGAATGAACCAACTGGTATGGTCAAATTGTTGGCTCATGAAGAAACCGATGAACTGTTGGGCGCACACATCTACTCGGCCAATGCCGCAGACTTGTTGTCTGAATGTGTGGTCACGATGGAGTTCAAAGGATGTGCAGAAGACTTGTCACGCATCATCCATGCGCACCCCACACTGTCGGAAGCGGTTTTTGAAGCCGCCATGAACGTGGACAAACGAGCCATTCACAAGGCCAATTGATCGAACTGATGATCAGGGGTATTAAAAATGGTACCCCTGACATTGAAACCAAAGCCAACATGGAGACCACCCCATCATGCCCACTTCTTTGATTGTTGTTGATGATTTCTTGGGCGACGCTTATGAGTTGCGACGTGCTGCTTTGGGATTGCAATACCCTGAATCAAACAGCAACTTTCCAGGGCGGAATTCCTCTCAAAAAATCAACATCGAAGGTTTGCATCAAGAAGTGTCTCGAT
>JAUHZH010000228.1 GCA_030426065.1 Gammaproteobacteria bacterium | reverse complement strand
CGCACCATTGATTCCATTGGCCTTTGGTTCGAAGGGGACGATGAATGACCACCGATGTTCAAGAGCCACATGGCTTTGATTTTCCGTGTGAATACCCAGTCAAAGTGATGGGACCCAACACAGCGACTTTTGCTGAAGAGGTGGTCGAGGTCATCAAAGCCCACGCACCAGAAGTCTCCAGCAATTCAGTACACACCAAGACCAGTTCATCTGGAAAATACCAGTCTGTGACTGTTTTGGTCATGGCCCTTTCCAAAGACCATTTGCTCAGCATTTACACCGATGTGCGTAACATCGAAGGCGTGGCCTGGACTTTATAACCACCCCATTGACATGAACCCTAATCAACCCAACATCATCATTCGCCACCTGGGTCAACAGGACTATGAACCGATCTGGCGAGACATGCAACGTTTCACCGATGAACGCGATACCGACACCCCTGATGAACTGTGGCTCGTGGAACACCCACCTGTGTTCACTCAAGGCTTGGCAGGCAAAGCCGAACACATTTTGGCAGCCGGTGACATCCCTGTGGTTCAAGTGGATCGCGGTGGACAAGTCACCTACCATGGCCCTGGCCAAATCGTGGCTTACCCCATGATCAATTTGCGCCGCCATGGCATTGGCGTTAAGTCATTGGTGGCTGGAATCGAACAAGCCGTCATTGATACTGTGGCGCTGTATGGCGTCGATGCCAAGCGCAAAGACAATGCACCGGGCGTTTATGTTGACGGTGCCAAAATTGCCTCATTGGGATTACGCATAAGAAAAGCCTGTTCTTTTCATGGCTTGGCCTTTAACATTGCGATGGATTTGGAACCCTTCAGCCGAATCAACCCCTGTGGTTTCACAGGATTGCAGGTGACTCAACTGTCACAACTGGCTGATGGTGTACAATTTGACACTGTGCAACAGCAGTTGATTGATGCATTTTGCACCCAATTGAATTACTCTCCCAAACTGGGCTGAAGCCCATGCGAGTGGCACCATGACTGATAAAATACCACTGAACATACAGTTTTCGACTGGCCCAATCTCGACAGGCAAAAAATCAACTGGCGACCGGCCAGCTGGCACCAAAGAAATTGGCGGTAACAAAACCAACCGCAACCGCGCTGGTTTTGACCCCAATGCACCGCGACTGCGCAAACCCGACTGGATTCGCGTGCGCATCCCAACCGGCAATGCGGTTCAAAAACTGAAAAGCAAACTGCGCGACTCATCTTTGGTCACTGTGTGTGAAGAAGCCTCATGCCCCAACATCCATGAATGTTTTGGTAAAGGCACGGCCACTTTCATGATTTTGGGTGAAATCTGTACGCGCCGTTGTTCATTCTGTGACGTCGCCCATGGCCGACCTTTGGCTCCGGACGACAAAGAAGCCGACAACCTGGCCCAAACCATTCAAGACATGGGTTTGAAATACGTGGTCATCACTTCGGTAGATAGAGATGATTTGAAAGACGGCGGTGCCCAGCACTTTGTTGATTGCATCAGCAAGACACGTGCCATGAACCCAGGCATCAAAGTCGAAATTCTGACACCTGATTTTCGTGGCAAAGGCCGCATGGACAAAGCCCTGGAAATCCTGGCCCAAAGTCCACCGGATGTGTTCAACCACAACTTGGAAACCGCACATGCTTTGTACAAGCAAGTGCGCCCTGGTGCCGATTACCAATGGTCTTTGGATTTGCTCCAAAAATTCAAAGCCCAGCACCCAGACGTCACCACCAAATCAGGCATCATGGTCGGCTTGGGCGAAACCATGGACCAAGTCAAAGAAACCCTACAACACTTGGCCGACCACGACGTCGACATGGTCACCATTGGCCAATACTTGCAGCCAACCCAAGGTCACCACCCGGTCATGCGCTATTGGACGCCCGATGAATTCAAAGAAATTGAAGAGTTTGGCTATGCCATCGGCTTCCAGCACGTGGCCTCAGGCCCACTGGTTCGATCCAGCTACCATGCTGATGTGCAAGCTCATGAGGCAGGTGCGGCTTAAGCCCACTGCTCATTGAGTGTCATAAAAAAAGGCCGCTGAATCCAGCGGCCTTTTTGATGCCTGGTGGTAAAACTTATAAAGAACGGATCCCAAAGTTCCACAGAGTGAAGGCATAAATGTCGGCATACTGCTCGATGGTTTTGGATACCGGCGTTCCGGCGCCGTGTCCTGCATCTGTTTCAATGCGAATCAACAGCGGGTTGGCATCACTGCCCTTGGCCTGTAATGTGGCTGCAAACTTGAATGAATGGGCAGGAACCACACGATCGTCATGATCACCTGTGGTGACCAAGGTCGCGGGGTAATCAACACCCGCTTCAATGTTATGCAATGGCGAATAGTCCAACAGGTACTGGAACATGGCTTCACTTTGCTCAGAGGTGCCGTAATCATAGGCCCAACCGGCACCTGAGGTGAAGGTGTGGTAACGCAGCATGTCCAGCACACCCACTGCTGGCAAAGCCACATCCACCAATTCGGGGCGCTGTGTCATCACGGCACCCACCAACAAACCACCATTGGATCCGCCTCGGATGGCCAAGTGGTCACTGTTGGTATAATCGTTTTCAATCAAATATTCACCCGCCGCAATGAAATCATCGAACACGTTTTGTTTCTGCATTTGGGTGCCGGCGATGTGCCAATCTTTTCCGTATTCACCGCCACCGCGCAAGTTGGCCACGGCATAGACGCCACCCAGCTCCAACCAAGCCGCGGTTGTGATGCTGAATCGTGGGGTCAGGCTGACGTTGAATCCGCCGTAACCATACAACATGGCAGGGTTTTGGCCGTTCATTTTCATGCCTTTTTTGTGGGTGATGATCATCGGGACACGTGTGCCATCCTTGGATTGGTAAAAGACTTGCTTGGACTCATAAGCAGATGAATCAAAGGCCACATTGGGCTGAGAATACAGGGATGACTCTTGAGACTTGGGGTTGTAGGCATAAATGCTACCGGGGGTCACGTAATTGGAAAATGAAAAATACAACACCTCATCTTTTTCCTTGCCACTGAAGCCACTGGCACTGCCCACACCGGGTAATTCAATGGTTTTGATCAACTGTCCTTGGTAATCGAACTGTTTGACCTGAGACACGGCATCAACCATGTATTTAGCAAAAAAATAGCCGCCGCCATGACTGGCGGTCAATACATGTTCTGTTTCAGGAATCACATCTTTCCAATGTTCCGGTGCCGGTTTTCGGGCATCAAACGTCACCACGCGCTTGTTCGGTGCATCCAAATCAGTCACCATGAATATTTGGCTGCCAATGCTGTGAAAAGGACTGGTGTTTGAATCATTGTGGCTCAATACGGTCACCACTTCACTTTCAGGGTCGCTCAAGTCTTTCATGAACAGTTTGTTGCCATTGGTGGACTCAGCCGCAGAAATGAACAGGAAACGGTTATCTTCAGACACACCGGCGCCCACATAGCGGTGTTTTTCAGCTTCCGTACCGCCATAAATCACGGCGTCTTCAGATTGGGGCGTGCCCAATTGGTGATAGTACAATTTGTGCTGATCGGTTTTGGCAGACAACTCACTGCCTTTCGGTTTATCGTAGCTGGAATAGTAAAAACCTTCGTTTTTGTACCACGAGATGCCACTGAATTTGATGTCCACCAAGGTGTCTTCAATCTGCTCTTTGCTTTCTACATCAATGATGCGAATTTTGCGCCAATCACTGCCACCTTCAGAAATTGAATAAGCGGCCAATTGACCGTTTTCAGAGAAACTCAATTGGGCCAGAGACACCGTACCATCTTCACTGAATGTATTGGGATCCAAAAAGACTTCAGCTTCACCGTCGCCTTTTTTGCGGTAAACCACATACTGATTCTGCAAACCGTCGTTTTTATAAAAGTATGTATAGCCACCTTCGGTGAATGGTGCGGTGACTTTTTCATAGTTCCACATGGCTGTCAGGCGGTCTTTGATTTGATCGCGGTAAGGAATGTTTTTCAAGTACCCTTGGGTCACCACATTTTGTGCTTTAACCCAAGCAGCCGTGTCATCCGACAAATCATCTTCCAACCAACGGTAAGGATCAGCCACCTCATGGCCAAAATAGGTGTCCGTCACATCGACGGTTTGGGTGACTGGATACTGCCAATTCTGTGATGCTGCATCTGGTTTGCTGACCTGTTGAACTGAACCACAGCCCACCAGCAACATCACAACTAATACGGTTGCAAATTTCTTCATATCTACCTCTATTAAAATCAAGTCCTCAATTATATGAAACCATGGCGACTAAGGGTTAGGCCATTGGTCACAAAAATGTGCGTCCAGTTGGGTCTTACAGCTTCTCGGTACGTTTATCTTTCACCGATTGCTGCTGCCAGCTGGTTGATTGTTTTCAACGATTCATCA
>JAUHZH010000227.1 GCA_030426065.1 Gammaproteobacteria bacterium | reverse complement strand
ATGTAAGACCGTTTTCTGTTCCTTTCGGGATCAGATTCATTGGCTGAAAAACCCACCAAAGTGATTTTTTCAGGCTGTGTTTTGTTGAAATAGGCAATCAAACGGTCAATGTCTTGTTGAGACTTGGTGTCCATGTCGGGACGGTCGGCATGCATCCTGAACGTGCTGGAGAGGCGCATGGCTTGTTGTGCCAGTTGCTGGTAGGAAACAGGGGCTTGGTAGTCCACATTGAGTTGGCTGGAGCTGATGCCTTGGGCGACGAAACCCACATCAGAAACGGTCTTTTGACTTTGACTGTCCTTGGACAAAATCAAAAAATCAATGACGTGTTGGTTCACGCTGTTGTTGATGTTGGCATACATGAACAAGCGACGCGCCAAGGGATAGTCTTCTGAAGCGACAGAAAAACGGGCCGGTTTGATGGCCGGTAAACCCACATCAGCGGACACAGACACCAGCATCGACGGACGGGCATAAGCCAATCCGGTGAACCCGATGCCATGGGCATCTTGTTCGACTTCACTGGCCAAGTTGCTGTTCGACTCGAAGCGAACGGCCACGCTGCTGAGTTTTTTCTTCTGTGATTTAAGCACCAAGGCATTGAACGTGTCGTAGGTGCCTGAGTTGGCATCGCGGGCATACAGCCTGATGGGCGCTTTTTGGCCACCCAGTTGGGACCAGTTACTGATCTCGCCTGAAAAAATCGCGGCCAATTGTTGGATCGTCAGTGACTTGACGGGGTTGCTCGGGTGTGTGATCACCGCCAAACCATCCAGCGCCACGACGTGCTCATTTTCAGGCTGTGTCATGTCGCCATGGGCCAGCATCAAACGGAGGTTCTCCTCATGTTTAATGGGGCGTGAAGACATGGCGATGTCGGTTTCACCTTTTTGCAAACTTCTGAAGCCTGTGGATGAGCCGTGGGCTTTGATTTCAATGGACAAAGTGGCTTGGTTAGGGAATCGGCCGACCACCAGCATTTCATTGTCGATGGCTTGATCCACCACTTCGGTGCGAACCGCACCCAATGATTTCAGGTAATTGATGGCCAACTGTGGCGCCAAATCGGCACCGACTGTGTTTGACCCGTGAATTTTTAGTATGGGGGCGCCAAACGACAAAGAAGTGCCAGCCAATAACAACAAGATGAATGATTTCATATCAGCTCCAATGGTTCTTTTTTTGGGCGCTATTTTCTTTAGGCAGTGTGTCAGTTTGGTGACAGCTGGCATGACATTTTTTTATCCATTCATTTGCCATTGACGGTGACGGCCTAAAACATGAAAATGATTGATTTTCTGGTGCTTTTTATGGACATCAACTGGGTCCGGTCACAATTCCCTGGCTTGGGTAACCCCACCGTATTTTTAGACAATGCAGGTGGTTCTCAAACTTTGCAAACAGTCATCAACCGCATCGGTCACTACCTGATCCACCATGACGTTCAATTGGGTGCCAATTATGCGGCCTCTGTGCAAGCCAAAGCGGCCTTACAAAAAGCCACAGAGTCGCTGCTTGTGTGGCTCAATGCCGCTCACTTGGAAGAAGTGGTGGTGGGTCCGTCCACCACAGCGTTGCTCAGGATATTGAGTTTGTCTTTCGGGCAGACCTTGTCAAAAGGCGATGAAATCATCATCACAGATGTGGACCATGAGTCTAACCGGGCGTGTTGGCTGGATTTGGAAAAGCAAGGCATGGTCGTCAAAACGTGGTGCATCAACCGCGAATCACAAAGGTTGGAAAGCGATGACCTGGTGGCTTTGATTGGACCACGAACCCGCTTGCTGTGTTTCACCCATGTGTCCAATGTTCTGGGAGCCATTCACCCAATCGAAGAGTGGGTGGGTTTGGCTCACGAACGTGGGGTACAGGTATGTGTTGATGGGGTGGCTTTTGCACCGCATCGGTTGTTGGATGTGCAAGCTTGGGATGTTGATTACTACCTGTTCAGCACCTACAAAACCTTTGGGCCACATCAAGCGGTGTTGTATGGCAAAAAGTCTTTGCTTGAGGCCTTACCTGGCATAAACCACGGTTTCATCACCACTTCCCCCTATAAATTTCAGCCTGGCAACGTCAACTATGAGTTGGCTTACAGTTTGCAGGCTGTGGTTGAATACGTGGCTCAATTGGCATCAGGTCCAGTGAACAGGGCGTCTTTGGCTTCAGGGTTCAAACAGATCGCTGCCCATGAAAGGACAGTGATGCAACCACTGCTTCACTTTTTGAACAATGAACCCAAGGTGACCCTCGTGGGCCCTGAAAGTGACGCCGAAAGAGATCGGGTGGCCACCGTGTCGTTCATTCATCATGAAATTGATTCTCGTACCATCGCTCAAGCCGCCAACCAAGCACAGTTTGGGATTCGTTTTGGTGATTTTTATGCGGTGGCGTTGATTGATGCATTGGGCTTGCGGCAACGACACGGGGTGGTGCGTGTGTCTTTGGCGCATTACAACACAGCAGATGAAATGGATCGACTGATCCGTTTTTTATCGGAATTTTTTGACCGTTACTGATTACGAATCAATAAGCATATATCTCAAACAAATCATCAATTCGGCCTTCCCAAACGCCATGGAACTGACCGCGTTTGCGCTCAGCGGGTGTGACGCCGGTGTCGGCAATGATTTGTAAAGGCTCTAAATAACAGGTTTCGTCTTTGCCACATGATGATTTGATGGCCCGCTTTTCTAGGCCCTTTCTGGCCAAGTCAAGCATGGCCAACGACAGGTCCCTCACTTTGCCACCCCTGAATGGTGTGGCCAAACCGGTTTTGGGCACTTCTTGGCGCAACATCTCATGTTCTGCCAATGACCAATCGGCAATCATGGCGCTGGCTTGATCGAGCGCGTCTTGGTCATACAACAAACCAACCCAAAGTGCCGGCAGGGCGCAGATGCGACGCCAAGGACCACCGTCGGCACCACGCATTTCAAGGAATTTTTTCAATCGCACTTCTGGGAATGCCGTGGTCAAATGGTCTTCCCAATCTTTGATGGTTGGTAATTCACCTGGTAATGCGGGTAATTTGCCGGCCATGAAATCACGGAAGGATTGGCCAGCGGCATTGATGTATTGGCCGTTTCGATAAACGAAGTACATCGGTACGTCCAACATGTAATCGACGTAACGCTCAAATCCCATCCCAGATTCAAAAACAAAAGGCAAAACACCGCAACGGTCATCATCGGTGTCGGTCCAAACGTGAGAACGCAAGCTGACCATGCCTGAGTCTTTGCCTTCTTTGAAAGGTGAGTTGGAGAACAAAGCCGTTGCAATGGGTTGTAAAGCCAATGAGACTTGGAATTTTTGTACCATGTCGGCTTCAGTGGCAAAGTCCAAATTGGCCTGGATGGTGCACGTGCGTTTCATCATGTCCAATCCCATGGTGCCAACTTGGGGCATGTAGGCGCTCATGATGTCATATCGCCCTTTGGGCATGAAGCTGATGTCTTCACGGCTGGCTTTGGGGTGGAACCCCATACCCAGAAATGAAACACCCAAAGATTCACAGACCGCTTTCACCTCTTTCAAATGGGTGCCGGTTTCGGTGCAGGTTTGGTGAACATTTTCCAGTGGCGCACCTGACAGTTCCAATTGGCCGCCTGGCTCCAAAGTGATGGAACAACCATCACGCTTCAATGCGATCAGGTGTTCGCCTTCATGAACGGGTTGCCAGTTGAATTGCTCGGCCAAGCCATTAAGGACGTCTTTGATGCCACCGGGTTCGTGGTAGCCGAGGGGCTGGTGTGATGCGTTGTGGAAGCCAAATTTTTCATGCTCTGTGCCCACCCGCCATTCGCTTTTGGGTTTGCATCCTTGGGCCAAATATTCAATCAAGTCATTGCGGTTCACAGGGTTCAGGTCAGTCATCCACTTGCCACATAAAAATCCCAAGCATCATAACAAATTTCGACTCAAGAAGCGATACAATGACCCGATGCTGCGAATCACTTTGACCCTCGTTCTTTTGTTTGGCCATGCCAACGCCACGACCTTAAATCGCGGCAACGGTGGTGAGCCTGATTCATTGCACCCCCATTTGGCCCAAGGCTTGAACAGCCACAACATCCTTTACGACCTGTATGAAGGCTTGTACCGTTATGACGCACAGGGCCAGGCCGTTCTGGCCGCGGCTGCAGAGGTTCAAGTTTCAGACGATGGATTGACCTGGACATTCACCATGGGGTCACATCGGTGGTCCAACGGTGATGCGGTCGCTGCCGAACATTTTTTGCGTGCTTGGCAGCAGGCCAGCGACCCGAAAACAGCGGCGCCCTATGGTCAGTTGTTTGACAATTTACGTGGCCTGGACGGTCTGCAAACACACATCAATGAAGCGGGTCAGTTGGTGGTGCGATTGAATCAAGCCAACCCCCGTTTTGCTGATCAGTTGGTGTTGCCTGTGTTCATGCCCAAACACAGCGAACCTGATGTGTATAACGGTGCCTATCAATTGCAAGGGCGTC
>JAUHZH010000226.1 GCA_030426065.1 Gammaproteobacteria bacterium | reverse complement strand
CAACCAGTCCGTCAATCAGCCCCATGATGTCATCGGAATCAACGAACGACATTTCCAAGTCCAACTGTGTGTACTCGGGCTGTCGATCGGCACGCAAATCTTCATCTCGGAAGCAACGTGCGATCTGGTAATAACGGTCCATTCCAGACATCATCAACAACTGTTTGAACAACTGTGGTGATTGGGGCATGGCATAAAAGGCACCGTGCTGCATGCGTGATGGCACCAAGAAATCTCGCGCACCTTCAGGGGTGGCCTTGGTCAACACGGGCGTTTCAATGTCAAGAAAGTCTTGTCCATCCAAATGATGGCGCAAGGCATGGGTCAACTTGGATCGCAGTCGCATGTTGTGCTGCATGGTGCCACGTCGCAAATCCAAATAACGGTGTTGTAATCGGATGTTTTCACCCGGTGTTTCGTCCAACATGAATGGCAATGGCTTCGATGGGTTCAAAACCGTGTATTCATCGACCACCACTTCAATTTTTCCGGTCGCCAGATTGTCATTGGTTTGCCCTTCAGGACGGTGGCGAACCAAGCCGGTGACTTGCAAGCAATATTCATAGCGAGCACTTTCAGCAATTTGGAACGCATTTTGATTGTCAGGCTCTACAACGACTTGAAGCAGACCGGTGTGGTCGCGTAAATCAATGAAGATCACCCCGCCGTGGTCACGGCGATTGGCCACCCAGCCACACACTTGAACTTGTTTGTCTAAGTACTGTTCGGTGACTTGGCCGCAAAATTCGCTGCGCATAATGAATTCCTGTAAAAAATGCTAAAAAAGCCGCTCATTGTACCTGAATACCCCACCCATAAAACACTGAAAACAGCCCAAATACTTATCAAAAAAGTGGATAAAAGGTGAAACAGCGCACATTTTGCTGTTTTCATGGTTAAGCATGCGTTCAATGGCTTAAAATATAATGTCAGTTACGATTCAAATATTGTGGGGAAAACCATGAGCAAAAAATTCGGACATTATGAGGTGATAGCCGAACTGGGACGCGGTGGCATGGGTGTGGTTTATAAGGCCTGGGAGCCTTCGCTGAACCGTCATGTGGCCATCAAAGCCTTGGGCGAGCATTTGTTGAACGACAAAGACTTGATTGAACGATTCAAACGTGAAGCCAAAAGCATGGCAGCGATCAATCACCCCAATGTGATACAGGTTTATTTCATTGGTGAGCAGGACGGCCAACCCTATTTTGCCATGGAATTCATTCGCGGCATGTCTTTGGACGAACTGTTGAAAGGTGGCAAGGCCTTGACGGTACAACACGCCAAAGAAATCCTGCGCCAATCCTGCGCCGGTTTATCGGTCGCTCATGCCGCTGATCTGGTTCACCGCGACATCAAGCCCGCCAATTTGATGATTTGTGAGGACGGTTCAGTCAAAGTCGTTGATTTTGGTATCGCCCAAACCCGCGAGTTTGGTGACAAGTTGACCAACACCGGGGAATTTGTCGGCACACCGGGTTATTTGTCTCCAGAAGTGTGTACCGGTCAAGACGTGGATTCACGCTCTGACATTTTTGCTTTGGGCATCGTTTTTTATGAAATGTTGGCCGGTAAAGTACCATTTGAAAACGACTCCCCTCTGGGACTGATGTTGGAAGTGGTTCAGGCTGAAATTCCTGACATCCGGAACGTCAATAAAAAAGTGGACAAAAAAACCCACTACATCTTGGAAAAGATGATTGCCAAAAACCCCGAAGAACGATTCCAACACTGCTCAGACATCATGGCTCAATTGGGCCCTGGGTCGATCGACTTGGACATCGATGAAATGAAGAGCCAAGCGGTCACGGTGGCTCCCGTTGCCAGCAAAAAACCCATCTCTGAACAATCAACCTTACCCAACGCCGCCACCTTACCCAACAACGCAGCGACCTTGGACAGGCAAAAAGCGGCGCAAAAAAAATCATCCAACAAAGGCATGTGGGCCATGGTCTTTGCTGTAGTGGCACTGGGTGCCGGTGCTGTCGGTGTCCATGAAGGCTACATCCCATGGCCATTTGGTGAAGAAGAGCAACCATCACAAGCGATGACTTTGTTGTCGAACCAAGACAAAGAACCTTTGGCTTTGGCCGATGTGCCACTGAAAGAATCCAGTGGGTCGACACAGGATCAAGACCAACCGACCACACATGATGGCGAGCCAGATGGTGTCTCAGATGAGCTTCCTTTTGAACCTATAGTCATCGGTGGCAATTCGGGTGATAAAAACAAACAGACCGAAGATGGATTTAATCCCATCTCCATTAGTGGAAAAACCAAGCCAAAAAACAATGATGATTCTGTGAAAACGAATGTCATCGACAGAAGCATTGCTGCCATTGATAAGAAAGACTTGCCTGTTGAAAAACATTCGTCTGTTGAGCAACCCATAGTCAAAACCAAACCAATAGCGAAACCCAAGAACAAAGGAATCGCCGTGCTCGTGTTTGGAGACCCCGCAGTGGCCAATCCAGTCGAAAAAATCATCGAAGCTGAATTCAAACAAGCCGGCATCAAGGTGCTCAACGAACAGTTTGTTCCTGGTTTGAGCAACAGCATGCGCGGTGGCATTGATTTGGCTTTGATCAGAGAAAAGCTGGACAGCTACGGTGGACAAGCCATGGTCATCGCCAACGTCAATCACGTCGGTGAACAACAGCTGGAATACTATGGTCGCCAGTCGACATTGATTAATGCCCAATTGGACGTCGATGCCTATGATTTGTCATCTGGCGACAGCATCGGTCAAGGGTATGGCAGAAAAATCAGTTACACTTCACTGAACGCCACCGACAATGCCACCGAAGCGGTGATGGGTTTTGTTGGCCAACTGGCCGAAGACATCAAAAAACGATGACGGTGTGACAACGGCCCTGCTGCTTTCGGGCTACGATGCCCGATCGCACCGCCATTGGCTCAACACCCTTGTCAGGCAGATACCAGAAGTCGAATGGACTGTGGTTGCCTTGCCTGACCGACATTTTGCTTGGCGCATGGGCGGCAACGCTTTCCTTTTTGCCGACCACCCTGAGCTCAAAAAAACCCACGACGTGGTGGTCGCCACTTCAATGACCGATTTGGCCACTTTGATGGCCTGGTTCCCCGAGTGGCATTCGGCCAAAAAAATCCTCTACTTTCACGAAAACCAAATGGTCTACCCTGCCAGTCAATCGGCTCCTGACCAATTGCATTTTCAAATCAACAGCATCAAATCAGCCGTTGCCGCCGATCAATTGTTGTTCAACTCTCAATACAACCAAGACAGTTTCTTGGCAGGCGTGTCATCATTGGTCAATCGCATGCCCGACGGTCTGTCGGCCAAGTTGCCACAGGATTTAAAACAAAAGTCCAAGGTCATTCCTGTCCCATTGGCAGATGACCTGAAACCACAGGGTGTGGCCGACGCCAAACCCTGGCAAGTGGTTTGGAATCACCGATGGGAACACGACAAAGGGCCCGAATTGTTGTTCCAAGTGATGCAATTGTGTCAAAACCTGCCCCTCACTTTTGCCGTCATTGGCCAACAATTTCGCCAACAGCCTGCCATTTTTGATCAAATCAAAAACCAGTTCGACCAGCAAATCAGTCACTGGGGCTTCGTTGAAAAACGCACCGATTACTTGGCCATTTTGGATCAATCTCAAGTGGTACTGTCAACCGCACACCATGAGTTCCAAGGCTTGGCGGTGGCTGAAGCCGTGGCCATGGGGTGTACACCTTTGGTCCCCAACCGACTCGTTTACCCTGAATTGTACCCAGCAAGCTGTTGCTATCAAACCAACGGCCAAGGGAACGAAGCCGAACTGTTGGTCAAGATGCTCCATCATTGGCTTGATGCCGGACGCCCCGAAGCATGTGTGGATCAATTGCAGTGGCAAAACCTCAAATCTGAGTACTTGTCTGTATTCAAACTGCTACAATAAGCGCTTTTTAAACCCTGCAACACCATGGCCAGTTTGGACATCATTGTTCCCGTCTACAACGAACAAGACGTTTTGCCCTTGTTCCAACAACGCATCCGAGAAGTGATGCAAGTGACGGATGTGGACTGGCGAGTGCTGTTCGTTGATGACGGTTCAACAGATGACAGTGCGCGCTTGATGAAACAAGCGCACCAATCAGATGGTCGATTTGGCTACCTGCTTTTGAGCCGCAATTTTGGCAAAGAATATGCCTTGACCGCTGGGTTAGACCATGCCACGGCCGATGCCGTTGTGGTCATTGATGTCGATTTGCAGGACCCGCCAGAATTGATCCCCGAAATGATCACTGAATGGCAAAATGGGTTTGATGTGGTGTACGCAACACGCAAACAACGCCACGGCGAATCTTGGGCCAAAAAAGCCACGGCCAATGGTTTCTACCGCATCATCAATGCCTTGAGCAAAATTGACATTCCCAAAGACACCGGTGACTATCGTTTGATGAGCAAAAAGGCCTACACCGCCGTCAACACCTTGCGTGAACGCAACCGATTCATGAAAGGCTT
>JAUHZH010000225.1 GCA_030426065.1 Gammaproteobacteria bacterium | reverse complement strand
CATGAAGCAGAATCACAGCTCCAAGACTACAGAAAACAAGCCCTTAACTTGTCGAAATTACGCCAACAAGCGGCTGAACAACTGGCCAAGCAAATCACCCACGTGATTCGAGATTTGGGTCTGCCTGATGCCAAACTGCGAATCGATGTGGAACATGACAACCAAAAACAACCACAAAAAGACGGCACGGATCGCATTGAATTCATGATTGCCACCAACAAAGGTCAACCGTTCCAACCATTGAACAAGACCGCATCAGGGGGTGAGTTGTCACGCATTTCATTGGCCATCGAAGTGTGTGCCCAACAACAAAACCCCAGTGCCCAATCGTTTGTATTTGATGAAGTGGATACCGGTATCGGCGGTGCCACCGCCGAGAAAGTCGGCGCCATCATGCAACAGCTGAGTCAAAGCAACCAAGTGTTCGCCGTCACTCACTTACCACAGGTGGCCGGGCATGCGCACGACCACTTGTTGATCAGCAAATCGTCCCATGGTGAACACACGACATCCAAAGTAACCCACCTCAATGAACAACAGCGCATTGAAGAACTGGCACGCATGACGGGTGGCGAAACCATCACCGAAACCACCTTGGCTCAAGCCAAAGAGTTCTTGAAAGCACCTGTGTTGTAGCCAGCAAAAGGATAAAAAGACCTACACTTTGATCAAAAATCACGGGCAAATGTGACTCATAATTATTCCTTATGACACATATAAACATGATTATCCAGTGTTAGAATCACCGCACTAAATACGCCGTAATTGGACAACCATCACGTCTGATAAGGCATCCATTTCAATACCAATATAGAGAGGGCAATCCAATGAAACTTATTATGCTCATGCTGGGCGTGGTTGGCATCAACCAGGTCGCGAGCAGCAGTGAGGCTGTACAGCTGAGGACCGGTGTCATTTTAGACCCAGCATCACAATCTGTGGTGGCCATGTTGCCAGAAGGCGGTGTGTCAGCATTCGACATCCAAACGGGAATGACCCGGTGGTCATCCACGGAATCAGACAAACCTTTACTTATTCAAGGCAACCAACTGCTGAGCCAACAGTCCGTCAACAAAAAAGGCGTCCTTTCTCTGGCATACCAATCCATGAACGACGGTCAAATTCAAAATCAGGTGGCGCTTGACTTACCAAATGATGTGATGGCCCATGTGGTCAACACCACGGGAACCGAATTCAAGATTGCTGCCAATCTGGCCAGCCAAAAACAGCAATTGGAATGGTCATTCAAAGACAAAAAAATCACCGGCGCGGCACCCAGCATTGAAAACTTTCTGACACAGGGCGCAACGAATCGCCATGCGGCATCTGAAGTTCAAAAAGGGTTGATCAACATCGATTTTGGATCAACAAATGCACAAGCTGCCACCGATGCCGTAGAAAGGAACAGCATCAAGAAATCCATTGAAACCAAGGTGCTGAACAACGTTTCGGGTCGTCAATTCCTTTCACAAGATGGCGCCCATGTTTTGGTCAGCCAACGCTTACCAGGTAACAAGGCCATTGAATACCAATGGAAGGTCTTTACCGCCTCAGGCAAGTCAGTGGGCACATTGAAGAACAACTTGTCTTACATGCCTTTTGTGGTTTCAGGTAATTTATTGATTGCGGTAGCACCTGATTCTGTTGAAGTGAATAGCAACACGTTCAGTAACCACCCTCCGTTGTTGACGGCATACAACCTTGAATCACAGAAAATGGTTTGGCAGAACCCAATCCGTTCAATCAAATACTTTGGCCAAGTGCCTCATTAAAGTCATATAGGAGCTTAACGTGAACATATTACAATCACTCAAAACGCCGCTCGTTGGTTTGACTTTGTTTTTATCAGCCGGCCAATCCACCGCACAAACCTTAGAAAAAGAAGGCCCCTCACCTTTTATTGGTGGACAATCCGAGGCCACCAATGAAAACCAAGTCGGTGCCATCAATGCAATTGCAGCACACCCCACAGACCCCGATGTGATCTACATCGGCTCAGTCAATGGCGGTGTTTGGAAAACCACCAATGCCACCGTCAACAATTCTGATCCCACATGGACGCCTTTGACCGATGCCCAAGGCTCATTGTCGATACAGACTTTGGAGTTTGATCCCACCGACAACACACACCAAACCTTGGTCGCGGGGATTGGCAGGGTCAGCAGTTTCGGTCGCATTGGCGGTTCGAGGGTGGGTCTGTTTCGAACCACTGATGGTGGCAACAACTGGACCGCTTTGACTGACTTGGCCGGTTCAAACATCTCTGGCGTGGCACCGCGTGGATCGGTGATCGTTGCTTCAGCTGATGACAATGACGGCGGTTTCTCTTGCAGCAACACCGGCATCTTTCGTTCCACAGATTCTGGTGCCAGCTTCACTCAAGTCACCAATGGCATTTCTGGCGGCAGCGTCGATGCTTTGACTTCAGACCCCAATAACGATGCCACTTTGTATGCCAGCATCGTCCGCGCCACCAGCGATTGTGGCGGCGTCACAGGCATTTACAAAAGTGCAGACACCGGCAGCAGCTGGACCAAAATCAGCAGCCCAGCAATGGATGCTGAATTGGTGGATTCAACGGGTACGCACGTAGAGATTGCCGTAGGACCCAATGACAACGTGTTCGTCGGCGTCGCCAAAAGCGGCCGACTCAGCGGGGTGTTCCATTCTGGCAACGGCGGCAACTCTTTCATTGCCATGGATCTACCAGGCACACTTGAACCCGATGATTTTTTTGGCATCCACCCTGGCGGCCAAGCCAGCATCCACATGTCCATGACAGCCGACCCCAATGACGGTAACATCCTTTACATCGGTGGTGACCGACAACCTTCGGATAACAATGACGGTACAACGGGTAATTTTGCTTTCCCGAATTCCATAGGCGCGACCACATTCAGTGGACGCTTGTTTCGTGGCGACGCCTCTGCCCAAGCGGGTTCACAATGGCAACCATTGACCCATGTGGGCACAGCCAACAACACAGCCACACATGCCGATTCACGTGACATGATGTTCACCGCCAATGGGCTGTTACTTGAGTCAGATGACGGTGGCATCTATGTCAGAACATCTCCTCAAGACAACACCGGTGACTGGTTCTCTCTCAATGGTGACTTACAAAACACAGAAGTTCATTCAGCCGATTACGACAGCAATGCCGACATCCTGGGTGGCGGGACCCAAGACAACTCCCAAGGCAGCCAAATCACCACTGGTTTACCCCAGTGGGATACCCTTCTGGGGGGTGATGGCGGTGATTTCGACGTTGATGTGGAATCATTGTCGGGAAACAACCAATCCATCAGATACACCAGCGTTCAAAACCTCGGTGCTTTCATTCGATTGGTCATGAATCAGAACAACAGCTTTGCCGGCTTCACCTTTCCGGCACTGACAGTCGTCAGCGGAGATGACAACCCTGTCCCCCAATTCGTTCACCCGGTGGACATCAACAGCGAAAACCCTGACCGCATGATTTTCGGCTACAGCAACGATGAGATTGATGGAGACAACGATGGCAACGACGGTGGTCTTTATGAATCTTTCGACCAAGGCACCACCATCAGCCAACTGACACCCACTGGCATCGAAGCTTTTGGTTTTGGGACTGATTCCATTGCAGCTGGCGCACCTGGCAATGAAGAGCAGTTGTTCGTCGCTGCCAACTCTGACCTGTATCGACGCACAGCACAAGGTCAAGATTTAGAGTCAGTGTTTTCATCTGGCAACCTCATCATATCGGTGTCACAACACCCAGGTGATGCCAGCCAAGTGGCATTTGTTGAGCTGTTTGGTGGCATTCACATCACCGATGACACCGGCGACAACTGGACTGATGTCACGGGGAATCTGACTGCATTGAATCCCGGCAGACTGTGGTCAGTCGCTTTCTTGGCCAACCCTTTCAATGGCAACGACATGCTCTTGGTGGGTGGCGATCTCGGCTTGTTTAAAGCCAGCGAAGATTCAGGCTTTTTACAATGGTCAGCACTTTCTGGTGAAACACCCAACTCCCCCGTCATGGGTCTGGTTTACCACCCAGATGCCGATGAATTGTTCATCAACACCATTGGTCGAGGCACGTTTTCCTATGCGCCTCTGTTTGGTGATGACGACCTGATTTTCGAAGACGGTTTTGAAAACTGATCACAATTAATCACCACAATGAAAACCCAAAAGCCAATGACCCTGTCATTGGCTTTTTTGGTTTGACGTATCAATGAGGCGGGCTTTATATCAAACTTGTGATTTGTGACTGTCATCAACTTTAAATGCATTCAATCTTCTATAGTACATAACCATCAACTTATTTTTTGAATAGAATCAAACGAGGAAGCCCATGGCGTTGAATGCTCATCAATTGGTTTGGATACTGACCACAACCGTCTCTTTATCATACGCACCCCAATCAATTGCTGGTGATGATGTCATTTTTGCTGACAACTTTGAAACACAACCGACTTCAAATAAAGTGGTTGCCGCCTACTTCACCGAG
>JAUHZH010000224.1 GCA_030426065.1 Gammaproteobacteria bacterium | reverse complement strand
CCGATCAACAATGGACCCATGGTCAGTGCCGTCCAGTACAACGTCACTTTTTTGATGAGCGAGCCGGCCGGTTTGGAATCAAATGTGCGGTTCAAGGCTTTTTCAATGGTGTGCATCATCATGATGGAAGTGACAAAAACTGCCAATGACATGGTGACGGTCAAGCCACGTGCTTTTTCTATGAATTGGACAATGTGTGCTTGTAACACGGCACCGGTGGCGGGTACGAAATTGTGAAATATGAAATCTTGCAAGGTCTGAGAGGCATCTTTGAACAAAGGCATGGCAGACAAAACAGTCACCAATACAGACATGAATGGAACCAAAGAAAGCAAGGCAGTGTATGAGAGTGAGCTGGCTGCCAAAGAGGTTTCGTCGTTGTGGTATCGACGGAATACTTCAGCGACAAAAGCCTTGCTGGTGTACCACAGGTGTTGGATTCTTTTCATCAACTCATTGTCAGTCAGATGGGCTGAAAATTAAAGTGGAAAATTTTATTTAAGGCTGAATAAAAGTGTGGTTTTTTGTTGTAAGCAGTTGAAAATTGTTGTCAAGATTGTTAAAAAGGTATGAGGAAGGGTGTGCTGATGGCTTTGAAAGCCATACGTCTACTGAAATGCTGAGTAGTGCTGATATGCACCACAACAGTTTCAAATCACTGATTAAACTGATCATCACAACCACAGCTGATCCGAAGATAAAAAACAGCCGCTGTTCCGGGGACGAACCACTTTCAAGAGGGTTTAACAAAAACGACTTGAAACAAAAACATGAAAAAATTATGGATGATGTCGCTGGTCTTGTTGTCAGCTTGCGGCAGTGAATATCCCACATTGACACATTTTGAGTTCATTGATGACACCAACGTCACCACAGTTGACACCAAGGACTCCAATGAACTGGCTGATTATTCGGCCCTGTTCTATGAACGAACAGAAGTCACCGACCCCTTGGTGGCTCCCGACTTTAAATACTTGGTTGGGGTAGAAGTCAACGGTGAAAAAGAACGTTGGCGATGTTCCAAAGATGGCTACTGTCGCATCTACGCTCAGGGTGACACGCCCATTTATAAGTTGGAACGGTACATCGAGTTGTACAACCGCTCAAGAGTCGAGGCCAGATAACAAGGCCAGCACCAAGGCACTGGACTTTTGACCAGCTTCAACGATGTACTGTTGAAAATTGACTGGCGCATGTTCGCCAGCAATGTCAGAAAGGTTCCTGATCATCACAAAAGGTTTGTTGTGCAAGTGGCAAACCTGGGCCACCGCTGCCGCTTCCATTTCACATGCCACCACACTGTCAAAATGCTTTTCTATGTTGTCCAGCTGGTCTTGCCGGTAGACAAAGGTATCGGCGGTGGCGATGTGACCATGGTGTGCAGTGAAGCCCATATCCTGACACAGGCCCATCAATTGGTCACTGAGGACCGTTTCTGCTTGATAGTAGATGGGCAGGTTGGGCAATTCACCGCGCTCAAAACCTATCGGTGAAATGTCCAGGTCATGATGGCAAACGCGGTCGGCAATAACGAAATCGCCGATTTGAGCTCCTGGCTTGATGCCTCCTGCTGATCCCGTGTTGATGATGAAATCAGCTTTGAGGACCGACAAGGCATGCTGTGCTGCCAATGTGGCATTCACTTTTCCAATGCCTGATTCAATCAAGCCCACGGTGTGGTCGTGCCAAGTGGCCAAGCTGATTTGCATGTTCAAATGGGTGCTGTGTATCGCTTGATCAAAAGACTGCCTGAAAAAGTCACACTCTTCATGCATGGCAGCAATGATGGCAATTTTCATGATGCAATCAAGTGTTGGAGCTGTTGGCCAGGGTCATCATGTCGCATGAACGATTCACCAATCAAGAAGGTGTTGACCCCTTGCTGCTGTAACGTTTCGATGTCGGCTTTGTGGTGGATGCCACTTTCACTGACCACAATGCGGTCACTGGGTACCATTGGCAACAAACGTGTGGTGGTGTCTAAGCTTGTTTCAAAAGTTTTCAAGTTGCGGTTGTTGATGCCAATCAGTTGGGCTTGTGTTTTCAGGGCGCGTTCCATTTCTGCCTCATCATGGACTTCCATCAAAACATCCAGGCCCAATTCAAGAGACAAGTCAGTCAGTTCATGTAAGACACCGTTATCGAGCGCCGCCACAATCAACAAAATACAATCAGCACCCAAATAACGTGAATGGTGGATGTGCCAAGGACACATCATGAAATCTTTGCGCAGCACAGGCAAATCCACTGCCGCCCGAGCTTGCTTGAGGTAGTCATCATGACCTTGAAAATACTGGCGGTCAGTCAAAACAGACAAACAAGCCGCGCCACCTTGTTGATAAGATTGAGCAATTTCGGCCGGGACAAAATGTTCGCGTATAACGCCTTTGGATGGCGATGCTTTTTTCACCTCAGCAATCACGGCCGGCTTTTTGGCCGACAATTTGTTTTGGATGCTGTTGATGAATCCGCGACAAGCCGGCAAATCTTTGTTGTGTGCTTGTAATGTAGCCAATGGCAAGGAGGCTGAGTCATGCGCCACTTCTTCGGCTTTGGTGGCCATGATCTTTTGTAACACATCACTCATGAGGTCACCTCTTGGCTGTGAGTGGCCAGTTGTTTCATGCGTTTCAGGGCCGCGCCCGATTCCATGATGGCTTTGGCTTGCTCGATGCCTTTTTCCAAATTATTGGCTTTGCCAGCCACATAAATCGCGGCACCGGCATTGAGTGCCAATATATCAAAAGCTGGGCCGGATTGACCTGACAAGGCCTGTTCGATCAATTCCAGACTTTCGTGCGCATTGTTAACAACCAGTGATTGCATGTCATTGCGTTGAAAACCAAACTGCTCAGGTGTTATGTCGTATTCAGCAATTTCGCCGTACTGCAATTCCGCCACATGGGTCGGGGCATTGAGTGATATTTCATCCATGCCGTCGGCCGAATGGACCACCATGACATGTTCAGATCCCAAAGCTTTCAACACTTCTGCCGCGGTTCTGACCCACTTTTTATCGAAGATGCCCATCACTTGGTACGGTGTGTTGGCGGGGTTGGTCAACGGGCCCAATAAGTTGAACATGGTGCGGACAGCCAGTTCTTTTCTTGGACCGACGGCGTGTTTGGTGGCGCCGTGGTGAGCGGGTGCAAAAAGGAAACCGATGTTGAACTGATCGATGCAAGCTGCGACCTGATCTGCATTGAGGTTCAGGTTCAAGCCGGCGGCTTCCAAAACATCTGCAGATCCGGTTGATGAAGAAACAGAGCGGTTGCCGTGTTTGGCGACGCGGCAGCCAGCTTCGGCTGCAATGAAGGCACCAGCGGTTGAAACATTGAACAAACCCATGCCATCTCCACCGGTACCGCAGGTGTCAATCAAATGCTCAGGAGACACCTTGACTTGGGTGGCGCGTTGGCGCATGACGGTGGCGGCTTCTGTGATGTGCTCAATGGTTTCGCCATTGATTTTCAGGGCCATCAACAAACCACCAATTTGGGCTTGGGTGGCTTCTCCATCCATGATTTGATTCATCACGGCTTTGATGGTACCTGACGGCAATAACTGTTGTTCACCCAACAAATCGAGTGCTGTTTGAATGGGAGTCTTCATGCGTGTTGTTCCAAAAAGTTTTTTAACATGTGGTGTCCGTGTTCAGTCAAGATGCTTTCAGGGTGGAATTGGACTCCTGAAATGGCCAACTCTTTGTGGTGAAAACCCATGATTTCATCAAAATCACCCGATGGTGTTTCTGTCCATGCCGTGATTTCCAAACAGTCGGGTAATGTGTTTCGGTCAACCACCAATGAATGGTATCGCGTCACATTGACGGGGTTTTCAATCCCTTTGAACAAGTCGGTGTTGTTGTGGTGCACCTGGGAAATTTTACCGTGCATGATGGTTTTGGCTTTGATCACATCGCCACCAAAGACTTGGCCAATGGATTGGTGACCCAAACAAACACCCAGTAAAGGCACTTGACCTGCGCATGCTTTGATCATGTCCATGGAAATGCCCGCTTTGTCGGGGTTGCAAGGACCGGGTGAAATCACCACATGATCGGGCTTCAGGGCCAAGGCTTCTTCGACCGTGATGGCATCATTGCGATGTACCTGCACATCGCAGCCCAATTCACCGAAATACTGCACCAGGTTGTAAGTGAATGAATCGTAATTGTCTATCATCAACAGCATGATGTTGCCCTCAGACTGGTGGCCAGCCCATCATCAAAAAAAGGGATTGTACCGAAAGATGGAGATATATAAACAAAAAACGGCCCCGAAGGACCGTTTTTTTCTGACGTTTGCCCAATGATCAGAACTTCAAAGTGGCCCTGATGTAGCCAAACATGCCTTCAGGATCGTAAGTTGAAGGGTCGTAACCATTCAAAGAACAACTGAAACATGTGGGTGGCATTTTGTCGGTGACGTTGTTCACACCGGCCTCGATTTCCAAGTCGCCCCATTGTGGGAAGATGACTTGAATGTCGTGGTAAGTGGTGCTGCCCAA
>JAUHZH010000223.1 GCA_030426065.1 Gammaproteobacteria bacterium | reverse complement strand
TGAAAGACGGCTTGCCAAAAGGTGAAAAAGGCCGCATCGCTATGGCCATAGCCGCTTCCCAAAGCACCACGGTTTATGCCACGGTTGAATCAGAATCCACGGCTTTGTACCGCTCTGATGACATGGGCAAAACTTGGGAAAAACGTTCTGAATCGGCCATGGTACAGATGAGGCCTTTTTACTTTGGCGAATTAAAAATTGATCCCAGTGACCCTGAACGTGTCTATAAACCCAGTTACACCACAGTGATTTCTGAAGACGGTGGTGAGTCCTTCTCATCGATGTTTTCTGGTGGCATGTCGATGTCGGTTCATCCCGATCACCATGCCCTTTGGATCAACAACAAAAACCCCAATCAAGTGATCTTGGGCACCGATGGCGGTGTTTATGTGTCGTACAACAAGGGCAACCATTGGCGCATGGTGGGGTCCTTGCCCGTCAGTCAGTTTTATCACGTATCGCACGATGATCAGTGGCCTTATCACGTTTACGGAGGCTTGCAAGACAATGGATCTTGGGAAGGACCTTCAAGAGCCGCTGGTGGCATCCAGGCCAAACACTGGAATTCAATCGGCATGGGCGATGGTTTTTGGGCTTTTGTTGATAAACAAGACCACAACGTGATTTATTCTGAGTACCAAGGTGGCAAATTGATGCGCGTCAATCGCCAAATGGGCGAGGTGAAAAACATCGCGCCGGTGGCTCGTGATCAAGAAGAATCCTTGCGATTCAATTGGAACACGCCCTTGTTGGTGTCTGAAGCCAAGCCGGGTACGGTTTACTACGGTTCACAATACGTCCATGTGTCAACCGACCGCGGTGAATCATGGCAAACCATTTCACCCGACCTCACCACCGATGACCCCAAAAGACAACGACAAGCCAGCACCGGTGGTTTGACCATCGACAATTCCACAGCAGAAAACAACGCTACCATTTACACTTTGGCTGAATCGCTGATTGATGGCAATGTGTTGTGGGCCGGTACAGACGATGGTTTGGTCCATGTCAGCCAGAACGGCGGACAAGATTGGCGCAATGTCACCAAAAACATCAAAGGACTGCCCAAGGGCACATGGGTGTCACGCATCAACACCAGCCCACATGACAAAGGCACGGCATTGGCCACTTTCGATGGCCACCGCCACGGTGACATGAAAACCCACCTTTACCGAACCACCAATTTTGGCCAAAGCTGGGAACGCTTACCTGCCGATGAATTGGGTTATGCTTGGGTAGCGAGACAAGACACGGTCAATCCAGACCTTTACTTTTTGGGCACAGAATTGGGCCTGTACGTGTCTTTGGATGGCGGCCAAAATTGGGCCCGTTTCAAAGAAAACTTACCGAAAGTGGCGGTCCATGACATGGTGATTCATCCGACCGAACATGACCTGATTTTGGCCACCCACGGTCGAGGCGTATACATCATTGATGACATTTCTTCCATGCGGGCTTTGACCAAAGACCAGCTCGATGAGGCCGTGGTTATGTTGCCTTCACGCCCAGCGGTGATGGTTGAAAGCGGGGCTTTGCAAAGTTTTTCAGGGGCCGGTGAATTCGTTGGAGAAAACCCATCTGAAGTGGCAGTGATTTCATATTATTTGAAAAAACGTCACATGTTCGGCGACATGAAAATCAATATTTTAGATGACAACGACAACATCATCACCACCCTGGTGGCTGGCAAACGCAAGGGCATCAATCGGGTGGAATGGCCGATGCGCCTGAAAGCACCCAAGTTCCCACCATCTACGTCTTTGGTGCCGGGTTTTGTCGGGCCACGAGTTGCCGAAGGTCGCTACAAGGTTGAACTGATCAAAGGCAAGAAAACCTATTATTCTGAGGTGTCTTTGGTGGCGGATCCGCGATCTGAACACAGTGCCGAAGACCGCAAAGGACAACATGATTTGTCGATGAAGCTGTATGATGCCATCAATGATTTGACCTTTAAATTAAGTCAGTTGAAAGGCGTTCAAACACAGCTTGATGAGGCCAAAGAATTGCCCAAAGCGGCCAAAAGCAAGGCCCAAAAATGGCGTGATGGGTATGCAGCCATCAATAAAAAGTACACCGCAACCAAAGTGGGTGCCATCACCGGTGAATCTCGACTAAGGGAAAAACTGGGCACATTGTTTGGCAATGTGGTGGGCTACAACGGTCGACCCAGTAACACCCAATTCGAGCAAGCTGAACAACTGATTGGGCAAGTGGGTGAAGCCATTGATTCGGTGGATTCCATGATTGATCAACAGTTTTCCAATTTACAAAAAGCCATGCCAGGAGGGGTGACTTTAGAACTGTTGGAGCGTGCAGCTTGGAATGAAAAGAACGGCATGGGTTTGGTCGAGCAAAAGACCAACAAGCATTGGATCATCCAAGGGGCGCCTATATTTCATTGATGTCTCGTTTTTAAAACAAAACAAAAAGGGCCGTGATTCACGGCCCTTTTTGTTTGTCGTGATGGTCAGACCAATGGTATCCAAATAATTGAGAAGGAAGCATCGAATGGGGACTGCATTCATGATAACATCAATCAACAAATAACATGGTTGAGGTATATCATGACAAACCGAGCAAGAAATATTTTGGCATTGGTAATTGGCATCACGATAGGGATGCTGGTCAACATGGGTATCATCATGTTCAGCGGACAAGTCATTGCGCCACCTGATGGTGTGGATGTGATGGACGCTGGCAGCATCAAGGCCCACCTCCACCTGTTTGAACCCAAGCATTTCATCATGCCTTTCTTGGCCCATGCTTTGGGGACCTTGGTGGGCGCATTGATCACAGCGAGCCTGGCGGTCAACAGCCACAGGCGACTGGCCTTTTATGTGGGTTTGTTTTTCTTGGCTGGTGGCATCGCCGCCAGCGTCATGATTCCTGCACCGTGGTGGTTCATCACTGTGGATTTGTTGTTGGCTTATTTGCCCATGGCTTGGTTGGCCGGACGAATCGCAGGCAAATAAAAACCAGCCTCTGATCAATCAGAAGCTGGTTTTTGAGAAAATCAATTAAAAGGCTGGGCAAGTCGGTGGTACAGGATCACCTTCAAAGCCATCGGCAAAAATGAAGTCTTCAAAACCATTTTTGAAAATAATGTCAGTGACCCCGCCGCCCAATACGTGCCTTAATACATTGAATGGCAAACTTGAACCGTCACCATGAGGCATGGCTGTCACGGGTGTGGCTATGGGGTTGATGTCGCCATTGTTGACGTCGATCCAGACGCCCACTGATTCATCGGCAAACAAAGCCACCAGTTTGTTTTGTTGAGAGAACATCAGGCTGGTCAAACGGCCGGTGCCATTGCCCACATCAGCATACTCTGTGCAAGAAGCGACCATGGTGTTTGGATCGACATCAATCAATACGTCTCTGTCATCGTGGCTTTGTGAATCATAGGCATAAAAATGGCCATTGGTGGGGCTGACGGCAAAGTCATGGATGCCACGGTTCATAACGCCAGAGGAGGCCAAACAGGCATCAACAGCGGCATCATGGTCTCCATTGGCGATGAAATCAGCGACCACACAATCTGAAAACAGGTTGGTTTGGTTTTGAAATGCAGTCACGGCAGCAGCACAAACTGGATCGCTGCTGTCATCCACATCAAGCCACAAAGGCAATATTTCGCCGCCATTGGCAGCAGTCAGTGACGCTGCTGTGACGCGTCCAATGACGATTTGTGGCGCTTGGTATTCGACATCCCCGGTACCGGCCATGACGTTGGCGCTGGATTCATAATTGGTGCGGTAAGCCAGCACGAACAGGTCACCGGCTTCATTGAATGTAGATGCTGAATGCACGATGGGCACCACTTGGTGGATGCCAGGCGGTGTGATGGTTTCCAGAGGGGGGTTGATGAAACCGATGTTTTCGTAACCACCGTCATTGCCTAAGCGGAACACATCCACTTCATCTGCCACCATGATGTCTCCAGGCTGGCCTGGTGCTGGGAATGGGAAGGTCATTTCTAGATGTGTCCCAATGCCACGGCTGTCTGTGGGCATCAAACCATAGAGGAATTGATCGGAGGGACTCAGGCCCAGGCCGTTGATGGGGTTCATCAAAGCACCACATCCTGTTAAATCGCTCAGCACTTGCTGGTCAGTCAAGTTGGTACATTGTGAAGTCAATGTTTGGTTGCCCATCAAGTCATTACTGATGGTGTATGCCCGGTTCAAGTAATCTTGAAAAGATGTGCCCGCGTTGGGTGTACAAACTGGACCCCCGGCCCATACTGAACTGCTCAGCAAAGTCATTGCGGTGATGATGTGTGTTTTGAGTTTCATGGTTCTCCCCGATTGATGTTTTTTAAATCCATGGCTGGTATGGCTACTTTAACTGAATCTTGTGACGAACATCACAACTATACTGTGAACCAGTTCAAATAGACGGTGATTTTTTTCAATCTGTTTGGGGTGGTGGCTCAGGCGTCAGAAAAGTGAAAAATTTTGACACTTTGAGTGGCAGTGATTGGGTCATGGTAAAATTCTCACTTTTTTAGAGAT
>JAUHZH010000222.1 GCA_030426065.1 Gammaproteobacteria bacterium | reverse complement strand
ATGATCAACGACATCCCGGGATTGTCGACAACTTTGCCTCAAGGAGCACTTTACAACTTCGTCAAGGTTGACACCCAGCGTTTCAACATCAAAAACGATGAACAAATGATCCTCGACTTGTTAGTCAGCAAACACATCCTGCTGGTTCACGGCAGTGCCTTCAATTGGCCCAAACCAGACCACTTCCGCCTGGTTTACCTGCCCAACAAAGAAGTGTTAGAAGACGCCTTGAGCCGCATGAAGGATTTTTTCAGCAGTTACCGGCAATGAGGCGAGAATCTTCAGTCCTTACCTGTCATTCCTGCGAAGGCAGGAATCAAAACTGGTATTTGATGCTGAAGTGAACGTTGCTGCTGTTTTCGAATTGGCCAAAAAAGCTGGAAGGGTGTTTTCCTGAAAATAAATTGGCACCCAAATCATACCGCCAATGGTCATTGTGACGGTATTGTATGCTGGGTCTGAGGAAGCGGTCTTCATCTGTTGGGGAATAAAAGGAAAACAAAGACCACACCACCTTGTCTTGGTGGGTCAAGTAAGTCAGTCTTTGGGTCCAAACCTCACGATGCGTGGCAATGGACATTGTTTGGCTGGCACGCATGGCATCCACATCATGCCATTGCTCTACATAATATTGCATCGAGGCGGTGAATTTTTTGAACAGTTCCCGCTCATAACCAAGTAACCAACGGTTTTGACCATTTTGGACATGAGCTTTTGTGCCATCACGGTCATCAAGGGCCAGGTGGTGTGCCCACTCTGCATGAACCACACCGCCCCATACAGTGCCACGCATACTCATGCCCCAGCTTTGTTTGCGGTGGTGTGTCGGCCGACCCAAAGCATCCAGCCCCACGGGCTGTTTCTCATGGCCATGGTACCCATACAAAGCCCACTCCCAGCCATTGAACTGCTTGAATAAACGCACCGCTAATTCAGGTCGGCTGGGTTCATGTGCTCGGATGATTTCAGAGCCACCCACCAATGACTGCGCCACCAGTGAATAAAAGCCAAACCGTTCTCCTGTGATGTATCGATCAGGTTCAAAAGATGGGATCAAAACCCAATCCACGTTGATCGGTTTGAAGTAATGCTGCATCCTGATTGCCGTCATCGGTGCTTTGAGGTAGTCCACTTCACGCCCGGAAAAAAACGACTGCCAGTCTTTGGGGAAAAAGTCGTTCAAAAACAACAAATCTCCCGTCCCCCAAGTGGCAATCTGTCGACCCAAATTGACGTCGGTGTTTTTCAACGGCGAAAATGACAATTCAAACTGACGCCAATCCAGTTCCAAATCGCTGCTGACTTCATCATACCAACCGTCCAGTTTGAATTGCCATTGATAGCCTTCGGCTTCGTGGTTCAGGGCCAGTTGGCCACGCCACTCAGCCAAGGTTGTTTGTGACGAAAACAACCGGTCAGATTGAGTCCGGTGACCATACGCAGCCGTGCTTGAAGCATGCCATTGCCAAGCACTGGTTTCAGTTTCATCACCCCACTCGTCTTCCCACAGATCAGCTTCTTGAGCCGCAGCTGTGAAGTGGGCCATGATCAACCCAGCGACCCACCATTGGCTTTTCATTTGGGTGGTTTGCGCAATGCGCGGGTGGAAAAGTCTTCGGCCGTCAAGCCGATGTTGTATTCGGGCTTTCTGAATGCCATCAGGGTGTGGCTGCCCGTTTGCAAGTTACTGACTTTTGATTGCATCACAGTGGGATGGCCTTGAATCATTGCTGTTTTCAAGACTTCCACTTGACGCATCAGTTGCCCTTGCTGATCAAAATAACCGACCTTCATCGGCAGAAATGTGTCCTTATCAATGGCCATGGTGTAATGAGCAAATTCAACCGCAGTCGCGTCTTTGGGCGTGCTTTTGATCAGGTAATGACCTTCATCTTCAGCAGTTAACTCATGCACATCAGCGTTCGGGTGGCGACCAGAAACGTCTTCATAGTAAAAGTCACTGCCAACAAAACTGCTCCGGTTGTCACTCGCTGCGATGCGCTTTTCCAAGTCCAATGCGGGTAAATACAACCACCGATCATCGTTACCCTCAGCTTTTTTATGAACCAGAAACACCGTGTCCTTGACGTCTGCAGGCCGGGAAAATGCCACCAGAAAATTTTGATCCCCACCATCAGATTGGTCATGGCGCCAAATCTTGAATTGACGCATTTGTTTGTTGCCTTGACCATCAACGATGACCATACGCGCTTCAGCTCGTCCATCATCTCCGGCATAAAAAGCAGCCAAATTAGCCCGCTCAATGATGGCCTCTACCCCCACCTCGGCATGAACCTGCCAAGTCAAAATCAACAATACAATGTACTTCATTTGAACACCCATTTTTTCAAATACATCAAGGACGCAGGCAACAACAACAAAGTCACCAAAGCAGACACCGCCATGATGCTGGCGAGAAAGAATCCAACCGTAACATAAGGCACCAAAGGTGCCAACAGCAAGGGTGTGAAACCAACCGCAATCACAACGGCATTGCGACTGATGGCGGTGGCCGGCTCTTCGAACATCAACCGCATGGTCATGCCAAAATCTTTGTGTACAGCGTACAAATCTTTGGCCCTTTGCAAAAAGTGAATGGCAAAGTCTACCGACAACCCAAGTGTCAAGGAGGACAACACAGCTATGGGCATGTCATAATCTTTACCCAACCAACCAATCAAACCGTATATGAATCCGATGGTGATTGACGGGGGCAACATGGCCAAAAGACCCCACAACACACTGCGGAACAACAACACCATCATGACGAAAACAACGACAAAAGCACTGAGCAAACTCATCATCATGCCAGCCACCATTTCCTGCTGCCAAACACTGTTCAAATAAGTTTTGCCTGCCCAGTTCAACGACACACCCTGAGGCAATGGTTGTTTTTTGATGTGCTCATCCACCACTTGCATCACGGCTGCCATGTCTTGGTTGTCTCCGCTGGTCAGTTGCAACCACACAACGGTCTCTGTCATCGACTGATTGACAAAATGCCACAAATCATGGGGGCGATGTGAAGACTGGAACTGCAACAAAGTTTGCGCCACTCCGGCAGTTGAGTCAGGCAAGCGATAATCATCAGACTCGCCACTTTGCAATTCACGGTATACGGTTTTCACGACTTCAGGTAATCCATTGCTTTTGCCCACCAAACCACTGCCCAACAAGGCCTCTTGAAGCCCTTCAATGTAAGTCAGCGCTTCAGGGGTTTGAAAATATTTTCGCTCACTGATGGCTTGATCCAACCAGTCCACCACCGCCACATAAGGGGTGTCATCTTGAGCCTCAAAACCGGCTTCCTCGGCCCAAGTCATCATGGTCAGCCAATGGTCAGCATCGGCATCTTGTGTGATTTTTTGCCACTGCTCCGTGATTTGGGGGTGGTTGATGCCCTCAATCATTTGTGTCAGCTGTTGTTTTTTGGACATGGGCTGGTCGTGTTTCATCACCAAATAGGCATCATAAGTGCCCGCAAAGTGGTCATTCAGGACCCGATCAGCCACACGAATCGGGTGATCCGCCTTAAACCAACGCACTGGGTTGTCATTGATTTGGATGCGCTCAATGCCCCATGCACTGACCACCATCAATCCCAAAGCACCCAACACCAGCACCAATCGATGCTTCAAAGCCCATGTGCCCATTTTTTTGAGTCGATAACTGCCTTTTTTTGTCGTTTGCAAATTAGCCAATGATTCGGATTTGAGTAACACCACATAGGCAGGAACAAACACCCAAGTCAAAACAAAAGCCAAAAACACCCCCAAACCAACAAAAGCACCAAAAACCTGAACGGGTGGGATCGGTGTTAACATCAATGAGAAAAAGCCCACCGAAGAAGTCACCGATGTGAATAACATGGGCTTGTACAAATGTGCCATGACCTCTTTGATGACGGCTTTTTTGTCTTGTCCTGGCGCATAATTTTCTGTGAAGTCTGACATGATGTGGATGGAATCCACCACAGCTATCGGCATCAAAAAGATGGGGATCATCGAGCTCATGATGTGTACAGTGAATCCCATGCCGATCATCAGCCCCATGATGATCAAACAAGTCGCCATGGCCACGGCCATCGGTGCAGCAATGAATTTGAGGTTCCGGAAATAAGCAAACATCAGTATGCAGATCATCAATGCAGCCAATGGCGCAGAAATGCCCATCTGAACAAACATTTGGTAGCCAAAAGTGTCTTCCGCAACAGGCAAACCAGTGATGTGGAATTCGTCGTCATTATCACCCTGCTCGACCTGCATCCGATCGATGATATTTTGAATGGCCACACTGATCCGGTGTGACTCGTCTTTGTTTTCAATCGGCACATAAATCGCCGTCGCTTTTTGGTCTTCAGAAACCAATGTGTTATTGAGCAAAGGCAGACGTTTGACCTGAGCGGCCACCCAATCGGCACCTGCTTGATCTGTTGGCGCCTGGCGCATCAACCACTGAAATTGTAATTGACCCGCTTCATTTTGATTGACGTTATCAACATGTGACAAGGCCATTAAATCGTGCACCAC
>JAUHZH010000221.1 GCA_030426065.1 Gammaproteobacteria bacterium | reverse complement strand
GATCACCCTGCTCGGCATGCTACCAGACAGCACCCAAATTAATTGGGACAACATCATTTTCAAGGGTTTGTCAGTGAAAGGCATCACCGGTCGCAAAATGTACGAGACTTGGTACAAAATGACCCAGATGCTTCGAACCGGTTTCCCTCTGGAAAAAGCATTGACTCACGAAATCGACATCGACGACTTTCAAACAGGATTTGACCTGATGTCTGAAGGCCAATGTGGCAAAGTCGTTTGCAGCTGGCATTCATAAATAAGCACAACCCAACCTTAAACAATGAAACAATACCAAGACATCATTCAAGGCATCAAAGACGATGGCCTGTATAAGAACGAACGCATCATCACCAGCCCCCAGTCGGCACACATAGAATTACCAGATGGTCAAAAAGTGATCAACTTTTGTGCCAACAATTACTTGGGTCTGGCCGATCACCCTGAAATCATCAAGGCCGCCAAAAAAGCGCTCGACACCCATGGTTTTGGCATGGCATCAGTGCGCTTCATTTGTGGCACACAAGATTTACACAAAGAATTGGAAGGCCGCATCAGTGATTTTTTTGGCACCGAAGACACCATCCTATACACCTCTTGCTTTGATGCCAATGGCGGCCTGTTTGAAACCATTCTGGACAAAGACGATGCCGTCATCAGTGATGAACTGAACCACGCGTCCATCATTGACGGTGTCCGCCTGTGTAAGGCCCAAAGGCACCGATACAAAAACAGCAACATGGCCGAGCTGGAAACCATCTTGAAAAACACACAAGATTGCAAACAACGGTTGATTGTCACTGACGGTGTTTTCAGTATGGATGGCACCATTGCACCTCTGAAGGCCATCACCGATTTGGCTGAGCAGTACAATGCGTTGGTTGTGGTTGACGATTCTCACGCGACCGGTTTCATTGGAAAAACAGGTCGAGGCTCAGCGGAGCTAGAAGGCGTGATGGATAAAGTAGATGTTTTCACATCGACCTTGGGCAAAGCCCTGGGTGGTGGTTCTGGCGGTTTCACAACCGGAAAAAAAGAAATCATTGAATTGTTGCGCCAGCGTTCACGTCCCTATTTATTCTCCAACACCTTGCCACCACCACTGGTCGCTGCCAGCATCAAAGTGTTTGATTTGATCGCCGACTCGACCACATTGCGTGACCGTTTGGAGGAAAATACCCGCTATTTCAGAGAAGAAATCGTTAAACTGGGTTTCACTGTATCCGGAGAAACCCACCCCATCACACCAATCATGTTGGGTGATGCCAGATTGGCATCACAAATGGCAGACCGTTTGTTGGAATTGGGCATTTATTGCATTGGCTTTTCTTTTCCTGTGGTGCCGAAAGGCAAAGCAAGGATTCGCCTCCAAATCTCTGCAGCACACTCAAAAAATGATTTGGATTTGGCATTGGCTGCCTTCAAACAGGTCAAGTCAGAATTTTCTTAAAAACTGAATAGCCCAACAATAAAAGGCTTGCCACATTTCCATGGGCAAGCCTTTTGTTTATCATCCTTTCTTTAGTTGGGGACTTCTGTGAACAGCACGCCACATTGGAAGTCAGAACATGAAGTCTGAGAATATGGTGCCGTTTGAGAATGAATGATGTTCAAATAGTAAATTTGTCCGGGCTCCAAAGCACACTCAATACCGGGATTGGCATTACTACGCGTTGACCAATTAAGGTTAGTGATTAAGTTGGTTCGGGTACAAACACCCTCAACGCCTTGGTTGGTAAAATCACCAGGACAACGCGAAAGTGAAACCGTATAAATGGTCAACACTTCCAAAGCGATGTATTTGTTTCTCGGCAAATCATCTGAATTGGTGGCACTTTGTGAATAGCCAAACGGGCTGCCCACATAATCACTGTAAGTATCCAGTATGTGTGGAGAAGTACCTGCTGGTGGGCTCGCTTGTGAACAATCAAAATGTTCCACATACAAATCATCACCCGACAATTCAAACGTCAACGTGCCTTCTTCGCCAAAGCCCAGTTGAGCCAAGGTCAAAATCATCAATAGTTTCATACTCACCTCATTCAAAACCGTTGCCAAAAATGTGATCGACAACATAAGGTTGTCCCATGTCGCAGCTCACATCACCATTGATGGAATGGAAAAACCAATGTCGAACACCTGCAATGGTTTTGTACTGGACATCAGTGTTTTGATTAATACCGATGTTCTGTCCATCAACAACCAAGGGTGTGTTTGTATTTATGGGACCACCTGAGCCTGTGCTACAAATGCCAAGCTGAGTCGCTGATCCAAAATCGTATATCAGGTCATCAAAAGAGACCGCATAGCCTGGTGTCAAAGGGTATTGTGTTTGATCGATGACCAGAACATGTGCTTGCGAACAGCCCATGGTGTCACTCAAGGTGACCGGTTCAAATTGTCCATTTTGGAAAATCTGTGTGACGAATTCACAATCGGCGTGGGAAAAGGTGACTGGGGTGTCCATGCTTTGGGGTGTTTGGATGCCTTGGTAAAACAGCCAAACGCTCCAAGCCGGCATGCTCACAGCCGTCAAGGCAGCACCGCACAAGACGGTACGCAGGGTCTTAATCTTTCTCATTATTTTTGGGGTTGTGGTTTTTAGCGGATGATAACCAAAGGCAGGTAAGATTTCATTCAAATTTAATAAAAATAGTGTTATGTTGCTTTTTTTGTGAAGCCAATCAAACTACTTTTCTTTTTACTCTGCCTTTCCAAAAGTGGATTTGAATCCATGAATCACCAAGTTCAGCCATGCCAAAATGATCAAGCTGCCCCCAACAGGTGTGACCCAAGAAAATCCGGTTTTGCCAACGAAAACCACAACAAGCAGCCCGCCTGAGAACAGCAAAACACCCAGTGACAATGCCCATGCAGCCGCTCGCAACCAGAAACTTTTGTCCAACTGGGTCGAAAGCCACATCAGCAACAAAGCATGCAGCAACATATATAGCAAGGCATGTTGAAACAAAGCGTGGAGACGAGACCCCACTTCAAAGTCAAAAGCGTGGCTGCCCATGGCACCCAGTATCACGGCAGTCAATCCATAAACTGCCGCGATCACTTGGAACAAGCTCGATTTATTGATCACTGCTTGGCACCTCATCGCTTGATACATCAATTTCATCTTCACCCAACTTGGGTTCGACAAACTCAGCCAGCGTTTTGTTGAGTGCATCAAATTTATAGCTGGGTATTTTAAACATCCAATCGCGGTATTTATCCATGTTGATGGTGGCCCAGTGGATTTGTTCTGAGGCATCATCGGAGGTTGATAAACCCGTGTACACTTTAACTTGGATGGTATCACCAGATTTCAGCTGGTAATTGGCTTGTATTCGCTCGGATTTGTCGGTTAGATCAACCGGATGAGCCTCTTCAATGGTAAACCGCGACAAACCACTGGCCAATTGCGAAAGGTGTACATCCGCCTTGAGCTGTTGATTGTCTGTTAAATTGACCACCTCAAAGAGACTTGTTTGGACATTCCTTTGGATTTTAATCGGATCATTGCTGCCGTTGTCTATGGATACCAGGGCCAAGTCATCAGGCCCATGATCCACCACTGTTTTCAAACGCCAATCCGGGACCTGACCTTGAATCATGTCTGTACCATTGACAAGCCAAGTTTGCTCCTCATCTGCCAGGCGTGCAAAGGCGGTACCTGGGTGGGCTCCACGGTTACCTAACACCACATCAGCAATGACTTTTTCATTGGCCAACAAAGCCACTCGCAATCCATCAACATCCAACCCCAGTCGAGAAAAGTTTTCAGGGTTCTTGGTTTTGGCTTCCAACTTTTGAGCACCACGCAACCCTGAAATCAACCGCATCATGGGTTCGGTGTCGGCATAAAAGCCACCATTTACCACCCAGTCTTCACCTGATCGAGTCAAAACTGTGGACTCCCCTCCTTTGTTGATGTTGATTTGGGTCAAACCCGTCACTGCCGATGGGTCTTGCAGATTGGGCAAAAAGAATCCCGCATCTTCACTTTTGTTTTGCTCATCAGAAGACATCAAAACATAAATGGCAAAGCCTGCCAAAATGATGGCCACTCCCAACAAAGACTTCAAATTATGCTTCATATTGACGCTCCTTCCGCTTGCGGTTTTTCCATGCCAATCCCACAGCAAACAAAGTCAACAACAAAGGGATTAAAGCGATGTTGATGAATTTCAATCGACTGCCCAATGCTTCGATGTCTTTGTTGAGGTTGCGTTTGACTTCGCGCAGGTTTTTTCGAACTTGCATTTTTTCATCTTTGAATCGATTGATTTCCTGTTGTTGTTCCTGGCTCAATATCAATTGATTTTCCTGACCTTTGCTGCGTTGCAACTCATTCAATTTTTGCTCAGTTTCACGCAACCGTTGCATCAATTGATTTTCAGTTTCACGGTATTTTTGCTCACTGGCTCGTTGAATGGCTTCGACCCGATCGAACGGTCTGGCTGAAGTGCCGCGCGCACGGATTTGAATCAAATCAACCGAACCGCTGAGGTTGTCAATCAAATTCAAAATGAAGGAACCGTTGTCTGCGAAATGACTGTA
>JAUHZH010000220.1 GCA_030426065.1 Gammaproteobacteria bacterium | reverse complement strand
ATCGGATTGAGTTGTTTTTTCATGTGGTGTATTCCCTCTGTTTGCTGCGAAGCCCTCACTTTTGAACATAAGGCGGAACTTCAGTAATTAAAAAACACGTTATTGTACCCACTGAGCGGCCACTGTACACAGTATCAAGTGAATTTTTCACCCACGCAGTGAAAACCAAAACCAGCAACAAAAAAAGCCGCACAAAGGCGGCTTTTCAAGTGGGAGCAAAGATTAACCATCAATTCTTAGCGGCATCTTCTCCTGCATACTTCCTGAATTTTTCAATCTCTCCATCGTATTTGGCTTCGGTGGTCACCAATTCTGCTTTTTTGTTGGTGATGAATGTTTTTTGGTAGTCAATTTGACCTTTGAGTTTTTCCATCTGATCCAAAAAAGCTTTGGATACGGTTTGACCGTTCCTTTCACGATCAGCCGCCCTTTTCAACAGGTCTTCCAAGTTTTTTTGCTGAATGACCAAGTTGTCTTCTGCCATTTCAATGTTTCGGTGTAAGGAATCAAGTCTTTCTTGTTTCAATCGCAAGATTTGATCTTCTGAGTTATAAGACATCAAGATGGCTTTGCGCTCTTTTTCAATTCGGATGGCTTCCAGGCGTTCCTGTTCAGCCAACTCTCGCGCTTTTTTCAGCTCTGCCGCACGTGCTTTCTTTTCTTCTGGTGTGAGCTCTCTTTCGGTGGCTTCAGTCACCACACCCTGGTCATTCATTTCTTCACGTGCGTATTTGTTGTGTTCGGGTGGCACTTTGTCGCTGTAATGGACTTTGCCATTCTCATCCACCCATTTATACAACTTGCCGGCGTGGCCGGAACCAACCAACAACAACATCAATATCAAGGTCACGGATAATAGTTTTTTCATTTTTTACCTCACTGAAAATAGCACCAGCAATGCCACAAAAACCAAACAAGCCACCAACATGCGTTTGAGTAAGTACAAGGTGTCATTCACCACACCATGGCCCTCATCGCTTGTATTGGCCGCCTCTTCGTCTTCTTCTTTGGCATCTGTTGCTTCAATTGTTTCGGTGTGTTTGACAGAAACCAACACCGCATCATACAGGAATTGGGCTTTTAAATCTTGAACTGTATCCCAATTAAAATAAGGTTTGCACTTGGCCCAAACTTGGTCAAAATCGGCAGAAACTGCCAAAGCGACTGTCATCAAAATGACCACTGGAAATTCTAAAATGACACGCAGACAAGCGGCCCAATTGGACACCACCTCGTCATCTTGACACTGCTGTTCAATGCGCTCACATAACCTGTAAATCAACGCACCCCACAAACCCAAAATCAAGTACCAAAATAAGACGCCAAACCAACGCTTCAATGCCGCATGGGTCATGCCATGAATGACTTCATCAGGTGTTGATGACGCTGACAAATTCAATTGATCCAACAGTTGATTCTCAGCCAAGTCATTGTCCATGGCAGAAGGACCGAGCAAATAAAACAGCACCAAAACATGAACCAACAAAAACCCAACACTGTGGCCATGCAGGCCATCAACATGTAGCAATTCCAAAACCAGAGCCAGGGTCAGCAATGGCAACAGCAGCAAAAAAACAAACCGCACCTGCGGGACACTGACATGAACTGATTTATTCAAAAAATCATTCAAAACGGACAAATAATCAAACGAATGAAGCCCTTTGGGTTTTTCAACCCAATGAAAGACAGCAAAAGCCAATATGATTGCCAATAAGGTCATGGTTTCAATGTGTTTTGACAGATTTTGATTATAACATGGCTTGTCATGTGAACCATCAAGGTCGAGAAAATATCGCCATTGATTCCACATGCGAAGTGTGTGGAAACATGTCCATGACGCCCGCTTTCTCCAAAGTGAAACCCAGTTCATTCACCAAGCGATCAGTGTCTCTGGCCAAACTGGCAGGATGACAAGAAACATAAACCAAGGTTTTCGCCTGGGTTGCTGCAATCAAAGGCAATATTTCCCAAGCACCACTGCGAGGTGGATCAATCAACACCTTGCTGTAGGGCAAGTTAAACCAGCTCGATTGACTGTGGTCCTTGGTTAAATCAGCACAATGAAACGTCACTGCCAAATCATTGTCTTTGGCATTGCTCCTGGCCCGTTCAACCAAACGTTCATCGCCCTCAACGCCCACCACTTGTGCTGCCACTTGGGCCAATGGCAAGGTGAAGTTACCCAGCCCACAGAACAAATCCAGTACCACATCTTCTCCATTCAGGTTCATCGCCTCCAAAGCTTGGGCAATCATCTTTTCATTCATCTTGCGGTTGACTTGGATGAAGTCATTGGGCAAAAACTGATAATTCAAACCATATTGAGGCAAAGTGAAACTCAATTGTTTTTCAGGGTATGGCACTAAAGGCTTTACAGTATCCGGACCTTTGGATTGCAAAAACAGCATCAAATCATGGTCTGCGCCGAATTGTTTCAGTCGCTCAAAATCATCATCAGAAAAAGGACGCATGTGCCTGATAATAATCGAAGTTTCCTGATCTCCTACAGAACATTCCAACTGCGGAATGAAGGCCTTAATGGACAATTGGGCAATCATTTCTGACAAGGGTTGAATCAAATCAGCCAAAGTCTTTTCCAACACCTCGCAATGGTTCATGCGAGCCACAAAGCGGCCATTTTTTTCTCTGAACCCAACCAACACCTCTTCTCTGGCTTTGACCCATTTCACACTCAGTCGTGCCCTGCGACGGTATTGCCAATGGGCATCAGACAACGGCGGCAACCACTCTTTGGGTTCGGCTTTGGCCATTTTTTGCATGTTGGACTTGAGGGTGTTGAATTTGAAATCGATTTGTTTGTTATCTGCCAAATGCATCATGGTGCAACCATTACACATTTCATAAAATTGACAGGCCGGTTCAACTCGGTGAGCTGATGGGTTGGCGATGTTGAGGGCCACGGCTTCGTTGTACCTTCGTGTTTTTCTGTTCAGTTTGGCCATCACGGTTTCGCCTGGCAATGCATTTTGAACAAACACCACTTTGTCGTTCCATTTAGCCACACCACGTCCATCATGGCTCAAATCCTCAATCACCAACTCAATGGGTTCTTGAGGCAATTTCCTTGATCTGCCCATTTATTGTTCCCTATTTTCTGTTCAACCTTTGCGAAGTGAATTTATTTGGTTTGCCACTGACCACTGGCGTTTTGGTACTTCCAGCCTGACTTGGCTTGTGCCGTCCACTGCTTAACGAATGCTTCTCTGATTTGATCTTCCCATTCAGGGTGACCATTGGCGACAGCGATTTCACGGTACAAGGCATTGCGGTCTCGGTTTTCATCTGCGACCATTTTATTGACCACTTGACGGTCTTTCAAACCCAGTTTTGATGCGTCCACCACAGCAACCAGGCCATCTTTGGTCAGTCCCACTGTTTGTCCATCCAATTGGGCTTTCAAGGCACCTTCGAATCTGGATTTGATGCGACCATGTAATGTAGAAATGGCAGGAGAAGACACATCGATGTTGGCTTGTGCATGAGCAGTTCCAATCACCCAAGACACGGGATTGATGGCCTCAACCACTTGCTGCCACTGCCAGCCCGTGGTACTGCTTTGCTCGTCTTTGATTTCTTTGTCTTCTGATTCGCCAAATATGTCTTTGACCATTTCTTCAGCCGCAGACTCTACTTCAGCGGCAGGAAAGTACACATTGATGGTGACACAAGCCGCCACAAAAGCAAAAGAACCCAACATCATCCACTGAGACCACTTTTTCATACTTATCACCTGAATTCAAATAATCGCATTATAAATCAAGCCAATTAACCTTTGCTGAATGATTGCACATCAATTGATTATGATTCTTCCAGCAATTCATTGAGTTCATGACGCAAATCTCTGATTTTATTTAATAAGTATTGGCTGTGACTGTCGTCAGTATGGGGTGAAAAGTTGGCTTCCACCAATTCTTTTTGCAGACACAACAACTGGTCCTGCAAACCCATCAAGTAAACGTGTTTGTGTTCTGATATGGTTTTTTTCCCACAGTCTATGCCCACCAATTTTTTCATCTTTTTCTCGGTTCGTTGGTATGAGTCAAAAAATTGGCATGCCATGCCAACTGAATGACTTTCCTTTCATTGTCAGTTGTTGGAAAAATAATGGTATGGGGGCAATCCCTCATTTTGAGTCGCCCACAAAAACACCAATGGACTGACCCATTGGTTTTTTTGCTTAATCTGTGCTGGCTGGTGTTATTTCAAAGCAGCAACCAACCGTTCATCACGCTTGTAGATGTCATCAGGGAATTCAACAAAGCCATCAGGCTCGACCCAAGCCGTGAAATAAGTGATGTAAACGTGCATTTCTTCTTTCATGACCACTGAAGTGGTTTCGGCCGAATCGATTTGCTTCTGGACCCGCTCGCCATCCCAATCTGGATTGTTTTTGAAAACAAAGTCAGCCAACTTGACCGGCTCATGAACCCGGATACAGCCGTGTGAAAATGCACGGTCATCGCGATCAAACAAGGTGTGGTTGGGGGTGTCGTGAAGGTACACATTGAACCGATTGGGGAATAAGAATTTAATC
>JAUHZH010000219.1 GCA_030426065.1 Gammaproteobacteria bacterium | reverse complement strand
ACATCACCGAGACCATCCCAGACGCCAAAATGGACGCGCTGCGGGTCGAACACCCTGATGCTTTGCGGGTGGCGCCTTATTTGGGCACGTTCTTTTTGGGGCTGGACCTGCGTGACAGCCACCTGTCCAATCAATCGCTGCGTCAGGCTTTGTCTTTGGCCATTGATCGTGACATTTTGGTGGAAAAGGTGTTGAAAAGTGGTCAGACCATGGCCAATGGTTTGGTGCCAAAAACCGGTGGTGATTCAGGATTGGATTTGGAAAAGGCACAATCGCTGTTGTTGGCAAGTGGCTTTGACCACAAGACAGAGAAGTTAACCTTGCTCTACAACAGCAGTCAAAACCAGAAAAAAGTGGCCTTGGCAGTGGCGGCGATGTGGCGCCAGAACCTGGGTGTTCAAACACGCCTGCAAAACCAGGAATGGAAGGTTTTTGTCAGCAGTCGCAAGAAAGCGGGCAAGCAAGTTTTCCGGGGTGGGTGGATCGCTGATTACCATGACCCGATGAACTTCTTGCAGCTGTTCCATTCCAACTCCCATTTCAATTATTATGGTTTTGCATCGGATGACTATGATGCATTATTGGCTGCTTGGCCATTGGCCAGAAGCGAACATCAAAATCAATTGCTGCAACAAGCCGAAGACATACTGGCTGAACAAGTACCGATGATTCCTTTGTACCACTATGTTTCAAGGCACATGGTCAACCCTGGAATTCAGGGATTTGAAGACAACCTTTTGGATAAACATTTGAGCCGGTACCTGTCAAAATGATTAAAATTTTTTTGAAACACCTCATCAGGCTGTTGATCATTGCCTTGTTCTTTGTCGTTATGATTTGGGTGCTGATAGCCCGACCCTTCAGCACCCAATCTCCTGGGCTTGGTCATGACATAGACCCGCAATTTTTGGCACAACAAGTCCGTCACATCAGTGAGGATTATTTCCCGAGAGACAGCACCCATCCTGAAAATTTGAACGCATTGTCCGAGTACCTGTTTCAGTTTTTCAAACAGCACAGCAATGCGGTTGAATTCCAAACATTCACCGTCGATGGCAACTCATACCGCAATGTGTTGGCTCGTTTTGGACCCGAAACCAAGCAAAGGGTGGTGGTGGGTGCCCATTACGATGCATTTGGAAGTTTGCCTGCGGCTGATGACAACGCATCAGGAGTTGCCGGTTTGATGGCGCTGGCCCAGCTGTTGTCACAGGCCGAATTGTCCATGAGCATTGAATTGGTGGCCTATACCTTGGAAGAACCCCCTCATTTTGCCAGCGAGAACATGGGCAGTTACCGACACGCCAAAAGCCTGTTCGATGCCGGTGTTGACATCAAACTGATGATTTCTTTGGAAATGATTGGTTACTTCACTGATGAACCCGATTCTCAACAATATCCCGTGCCTTTTCTGGATTGGTATTACCCCACTGAAGGGAATTTCATTGCCGTGGTCGATCAGCTGATGGACAACAACGCATTGACGGTCAAGTCGGCCATCAACCAATACAGTGATGTGGAAGCGTTTTCCATCAATGCCCCAGCGATGCTGACGGGTGTTGATTTTTCCGATCACCGCAACTATTGGGCCTTTGATTACCCTGCAGTGATGGTGACCGACACCGCTTTTTTCCGGAACCAGGCCTATCACACAGAACAAGACACCCATGACCGCTTGGATTACCAAAAAATGGCCGGTGTGGTTTTTGCTGTGTTTAAATACTTAGAAAACATCAACTGAGATCAAAACATGAAAACAGCCAAAGGCACTTTTGACATCGAAATCGCCCCTCAAGATGACGGACCCCATGCAGTCGGTCGTTTCATCCTCAACAAAGCCTATGTCGGCAACATGAAAGGGCAGGGGCTGGGCCAAATGATCAGCCACCGGATAGAAGGCGGCCTCTCGATTTACTATGCCATTGAAACCGTGACAGCGGAGATTGATGGCCAGTCTGGCTCATTCGTGCTGTGTCACGAAGGGGTGATGGACGCACAACAACAGAAGCTCGATATCCAAGTGTTGCCCGGATCAGGTACTGGCGCTTTTCGGGGGATGCGTGGCCATTTGGACATCATTCAGAATGAAGCGGGCCATGCGTACGAGTTGACTTACCAGTTGCCCGAGCAGTGATCAAGCCACCCGCTCTATGTCAATCAGCTGCTCGAGGCTGGAGGCGCGGTGGATGATTTGAGACAGTTGGTCGAAATCGTTGACGGCAATCACCAGTTGCAATGACATCAAGCCGGTTTCGGCATCGCTGTCGGCGCTGAGGGACAAGATACTGGCTTGCATGTGGGCCATCAAGACACTGATGTCTTTGATGACCGACTTTTGAGCGTGGGCGGTGATGTGGAGTTTGGTGTGGATGCCCGCGGTCTCATCGTCATCCCAACGCACATTGATTAATCGGTTGGGCTCTTCTGCGATCATGTGAAGGTAGTTGTCACAGTCCATGCGGTGTACCGATATTCCCCGGATGCGGGTGATGTAACCGCCGATGGCTTCTCCTGGTTTGGGGGTGCAGCAACTGGCCAATGTGGTTTTTAAATCGTCCACACCTTCGACAATGATACGGGCTTTTTTGTTACTGGTTTTCTTGCGACTGGTTTTTTTGAACCGTTTTTCAGGGTGCAGTTGGACTTCGGCTCGGTTCAGTATTTGGGTCAAAGTGATGTCGCCGGTGGCGATCATGGCATGCAGTTTTTCCATCGCCTGCAAATTGAAGGACTGCAAGATGGGGCCGAATTCAATGCTTTGAAAGCCATGTCGTTTGAGTTCCGCATCCAGCAGGTCTTTGCCAATTTGTTGGTTGCGGTCGAACTCATTTTCACGGAACCAATGGCGCACTTTGGCGCGGGCTTTGGCGCTTTGCAGGTAGCCCGAATGCTCATTGAGCCAATCGCGAGAAGGCTTGGCCTCCTTGGCGGTCAGGATTTCCACCCGATCACCGGTTTGCAAGGCTCGGGTCAAAGAGATGATGGAACCGTTGACCTTGGCACCGTGGCAGCGGTGGCCCACTTCGGTGTGGACATGGTAAGCAAAATCCACTGCGGTGCTGCCCCTTGGTAAGTCCACCACATCACCGTTCGGTGTGAAGACGTAGATGCGTTCTTCCTGGGTATCAGACTGGAAGGCATCCATCAAATCATCGCTTTCATGCTCATTGAGCAGCTGGCGCATCCAGTTGACCTTGTTGTCGTAGCTGTGGTCTTGTTTGGAACCGTCTTTGTAGCGCCAATGTGCGGCCACACCGAGCTCGGCATGTTCATGCATGTCATGGGTTCGGATTTGGACTTCCAGGGTTTTGCCTTGTACCATGACCACGGTGTGCAATGATTGGTACATGTTGCCCTTGGGTTGAGCGATGTAATCATCAAACTCTTTGGGCACATGAGGCCAAAGGCCATGAACAATGCCCAAAGTGGCATAACAATCAGCCACTGAATCGACCAAAACCCGCACCGCCCTGATGTCAAACAAGCCTTCAAAAGACAAGTTCTTTTTTTGCATTTTTTTGTAAATGCTGTAGATGTGTTTGGGCCGGCCCGCGATGTCGGCTTCGATGTTGTTGCCCGCCAAGGTGGTTTTCAGTTGTTGAGAACAATCGACGATGAACTGCTCCCTTTGGGTGCGTTTTTCAGCCAGTTTTTTGGCAATCTGTTTGTATTGCAGGGCATCAAGGTAACGGAAAGACAAATCTTCCAGTTCCCATTTGATTTGCCAAACCCCCAGTCGATTGGCCAAGGCGGCATGGTAAGTCATGGTGGATGAAGCCAGGCGCTTTTGCCATGATTCAGACCATTCGGTGGCGGCCCGCATCAAGACCACCTGCTCAGCCAATAAAATCAACACCAAACGCACGTCATTGATCATCGCAAAGAGCAAACGGCGCAGGCCTTCGGCGTTGTTGCTTTTGGGGTTGGTCAGCCAATCGGCTTGGTGGATTTTCAGCAAATCATCGATGATTTGCTTTTGTTTGTCGCTGCACAGGGCCAAGGCTTCTTCGGCCTGTGGGTGGTTGGTGCGCAAGGCATGAAAGACGCCATAAAGCGCCAGCATCTCATCATCGGCTTTCAATGATTTGAGTACAGCGAGGGTTTCACTGCGGTGGTGCAGGGAAACGTGGTCTGGGTCCAAAGCCCAGTAATCGCTGAGTGGCGGTTCAAAAATCATGTCATTAAGGGTTCAGGATACCACAGCAAGTGGTGAGTTGGTCTATAAGCCGGGTTCTGTACGCCAAAAGCGTGGCAATCATTCATCTGGGTCTGCCATCACTGACAGCCTCAAGCAACCTACCCGAAAGCAGTGTGGGCCACACCTTTGCTTTCCTATTTGGTCTTGCTCCAAGTGGGGTTTACCATGCCGCCTTTGTTACCAAAGTCGCGGTGCGCTCTTACCGCACCATTTCACCCTTACCTTCCTAAGAAGGCGGTATATTTTCTGCTGCACTGGCCGTAGGCTCACGCCTCCCGGACGTTATCCGGCACCCTGCCCTGTGGAGCCCGGACTTTCCTCGATTGTTACCAACCGCGATTGCCCGACCAACTCAGTGGCTATTGT
>JAUHZH010000218.1 GCA_030426065.1 Gammaproteobacteria bacterium | reverse complement strand
CATCGGTGAATTGACCAGAGCCGTTGTTTTGCCAAAACAGCATCAAATCTGGGTCATCAGATGTCCAATGGCTCATGAACAAATCCAAATCGCCATCTCGATCCCAGTCCGCCAAGTTGCCTCCAAAGCTGGGCATGCCAGAGGTGAAACCTGAAGTGTCGCTGCCATCGATGAATGAACCGTCTCCTTGATTGATCAATAACCGTGGCCGGTTTTGAATTTGATCCAAAGGCAAGTGAATGGGTTCATCGTACCACTGCAAAGAGAAGGTCAGAAGATCTAAGTCGTTGTCACCATCAACATCAGCAAAGATTGGACCTGCGCCCAAAATGTCAGTCAAAACCACACCAATGCGGTGGTTGCCATCAGTGAATGTGCCATCGCCCTGATTCAAAAACATCACATGGTCGGTGTCGGTGCCGCCAATCACATACACATCGAGGTCGCCATCTTGGTCGTAGTCACCTATGGCACCGCCAGAAGCCACTTTGGTGGCTTCTCTGACTTGTTGCGGGTTGTTCACATGTTGATGAATCAAACCCGAATTTTGTGTGTCGTCAGTGAATGACACGGCGAAAGCAGGGAGGCTCAAAGCCAAACTCAAAGTGATGATGTTCTTTTTCATTGTGGTTGTCGTATGTGCTTTCTTTAAATTGTACTGTCAGTGTCTTGTCCAGGCAAAGGTTGAAGAGAAATACTTGATCAATCGATTCTTCCAGACACGTTTATCAGTGACGTTTGGGTCATGAAAATCTCAGCTGATGTCTGTATGATGATTAATCGTATTTTTTTGAGGGAGTTAACTGTGTTGAGAAAAATGTTATTGATGCTGGCTTTGTTGATCATGGGTGCTCAAGTGCATGCCAACAATGCCGGTTTGGGTTTAAAAGATTCCATGTTATGGAAAGTGACTGGCAACGGCCTGTCGCAGCCTTCCTATTTGTTGGGCACCATGCACATGGTGTGTGATGATGATTTGGTTTCCAGTCCCAAAGTCCAACAAGCGATAAAAGCCACTGACCAGCTGTACATGGAATTGGATGCAAATACATTGGCTGCGCCAACGGGCTTGTTTGATTTTTTGAAAGACCAACCCAAAGTCGCTGACATCAAAGACGATGCCAAAAAGGCCAAACTGAAAAAGCTGGTCTCAGAACGATTTGAAGTGCCTGGTCCAACGGTGGAAAACATGCACATGATGCTGTTGTTCTCTTTGGTGACAGCGAAACTGTATGAAGCTTGTCCCAACATGGCTGCTGTTGAAGACCACGTCTCATCTGCTTTTGACGCCAAGGGCGAAGCCAATTTTGGTCTGGAAACATTGGAAGAGCAACTGGGATTCTTGGTTAAGTCTGGTTTGGCTGAAATTGATGACATGATCCTGGCTTTTGAAACCTTTGATCAAGCCAAAGCCATGGCCAAGGAGTTACAACAACATTACAAAAACCAAAGCATCAACGATTTGTATCGTTTGATGACCACGCCTGCGGTCTACTACACAGAAGATCAAATTGAGAAAATGGTGGGTGTGATGCTCAATGAAAGGAACAACAACTGGGTTAAAAAACTGCCCGCTGTGATGGCTGAAAAACCCACCTTTGTGGCGGTTGGTGCAGGGCATTTACCCGGACCGGGTGGCGTGATCAACTTGTTGAGAGAACAAGGTTATGCCGTTGAAGCTGTTATGGATTGACGGTTGATTGTGACAGAATTGATGATGCCTGATTAAGGCGTCATCAATTCCAATGTGAATGTCACTTTGACCTTTCCTGACCAAGTTGGCTTGCTGCCATCGGGATACACTTCATCCACCATGGTCAAAAGCAAAACCTGGTCATTAAACTGGAATTCATACATTTGCTTTCCACCTTCAAACCCCGGTACTTTGGCAATCATAGCTTGTGATGTCAGTGTGTTTTTACTGGTCAGGTGGTAACTGCCGCCATTGAACACCACAGATTTGAATCCAGCAATGGCCTCTTCATCGGTGGGTTTGGACAACACTTTGAATGGTGTTCTGGCATCTTTGGTCGGCGTCCACATCAATGAATAGTGGCTGTCTGTGAAAATGAACAAGCCAGGTTGGGCTTTTTCGATGCCTTGATCGCCTTTTTCTGTGTGCCATGTGACGCTTTTGACTTGCCAAGCGCCCAACAATGGGTTGTCAGCGGAAGCTTGAAAAGTGGATGCAAAAAGCAGGGAACATAGAGCGAAGACTTTCATTTGACAATACCTACGAAAAGTTTCATTCTAACATTCAATGATGTTCACTGCCAGACCACCTCGAGAGGTTTCTTTGTATATTTCTTTCATGTCATCGCCGGTGGCTTTCATGGTCATGATCACTTTGTCCAAAGTCACCCAGTGGGCACCGTCGTTGTGGTCGGCCATGCGACAGGCATTGATGGATTTCACCGCGCCCATGGCGTTGCGTTCGATGCATGGAATTTGTACCAAACCACCAATCGGGTCACAGGTCAGTCCTAAATTGTGTTCCATGGCAATCTCGGCGGCATTGTGAATCTCTTCTCGACTTAAATTACAAGCCGCAGCCAAACCTGCGGCAGCCATGGAGCTGGCCACGCCGACTTCACCTTGGCACCCGACTTCTGCACCAGAAATTGAGGCTTTGGTTTTGTATAAAATGCCGACCGCAGCGGCAGTCAATAAAAAGTCATGGATGCCTTTGTGGGTCGCGCTGGGGACAAAGTGATGGTAGTAATGCAACACCGCAGGGATGATGCCTGCTGCGCCGTTGGTCGGTGCAGTGACGACACGTCCACCGGCGGCGTTTTCCTCGGAAACGGCCAAGGCAAACATGTTCACCCAGTCCAAAATGGTCAATGGATCGGTCAAGGATGCTTTGGGGTTGTTTTTCAATTGCTCATGCAATTTCGGTGCACGGCGTGCCACTTTCAAACCACCTGGCAACACGCCATCGGTGGCCAGGCCACGTTGAACACAGGACACCATGGCCTGCCAAATCTGATCCAAGCTGGCATTGATTTCTTCCTCACTGCGCCAAGTCAATTCATTGGCCCGCATCAAATCAGCAATGGTCAAGTCATGCTGCTTGCATTGCGCTTCCAGCTCGGCAGCCGTGGTGAACGGGTGGGGGATGTCAGAATCATCTTCCATGATGTGCGCTTTCGCCAAATGCGAGTGCGACATGATGAAACCACCGCCGACGGAGTAATAGGCTTTGCGTAGCAGTTCATTGCCGTCTTTGTCGAGGGCCGTGAATTGCATGCCGTTGGAATGCAGCGGCAGGGTTTTTCGTTTGTGGAATTTGAGGTGTTTTTTCTCTTTGAACAGCAAAGTCAATTCGTCATTGGCTTGGATCTGTTCTGTTGATTTGACCTGTTCCAACAAAGCCGGAATGTCATCGGGGTTGATCGAGTCAGGCATGTTGCCGAGTAAACCCAGAATCACAGCCTTATCGGTGCCGTGACCCCTGCCTGTGTGGCTCAAAGAGCCGTAAAGCTCGGTGAACACGGCATGGGTTTTGTCTGCCAAATTGTGTGACATGATTTGACCAATGAATAAATTGGCCGCACGCATGGGCCCCACGGTGTGCGAGCTGGAAGGGCCGATCCCTATCTTGAACAAATCAAATACGCTGACTGCCATAAGTGTTAAAATGCCGTATCATGAATAAACTCACATTATATAGCAGAATTGAATGCCCCTTGTGCGAACATGCGGCGGAAATGTTAGAAGAATCTGGTATTGAATTTGTTGAACAAGACATCGATGAAAGCGATGAACTGATCCGCCAATACCACGTCCGCATTCCGGTACTCAGCGACGGAGAGAGCGAATTGAATTGGCCTTTCAACAGGGAAGACGCGGAAGGCCTAAAAAAACGAAAAGGATGATGCATGGCTAAAGAAAAATCGCAGTTTGTCTGCAATGCTTGCGGCAACGTCAGCAGCAAATGGTCAGGCCAATGCAGCGCCTGTAAAGAATGGAACTGCATCGACGAGGTCAAACTACAAGCCCCGGCAGCAGGAGCGAAAACCAACCGCTATGCCAACTATTCAGGCGAAGTCTCGATCAAAAAATTGGGCAAGGTCAGCGCTGAAAAACAACAGCGCACGACCTCACACATCAAAGAGCTCGATCGCGTTTTGGGCGGCGGCTTGGTGCCGGGTTCGGTGATTTTGCTCGGTGGCGATCCAGGCATCGGTAAATCCACCATTTTGCTGCAAGTCTCAGCCGACATTGCCCAAACCATTGAGCCGCTCTACGTCACGGGTGAGGAATCACTGTCGCAAATCGCAATGCGCGCCCGACGCCTCAACCTCAACGTCGATGAGCTTGATGCCATGGCTGAAACCTCGGTCGAACGCATCATCAGTACCTGCTTACAGAAAAAACCCGATTTGGTCATCATTGATTCGATCCAAACCCTGTTCAGTGAACAACTGACCTCAATCCCAGGTTCGGTTTCGCAGGTCAAAGAAGCTGCCGCCCAGCTGGTGCGGATGGCTAAACAAAACAAAATCACCGTCATTCTGGTTGGCCACGTCACCAAACACGGGAGCATCGCTGGCCCCAGAATATT
>JAUHZH010000217.1 GCA_030426065.1 Gammaproteobacteria bacterium | reverse complement strand
AAACTGACTCAAAACCCATGTTGCCCAAGACGTCCATGGCCAACACCACATGTTTGTGGGCGACATTGGCATCGGCTTTGATGGTCACAGGCATGTCTCGACGGTCTTTGGCAATGGCATTCAGTGCGCGGGTTAAGCTGTCCACCTGAGCGTTGGGAATTTCATTGTTGTTGACGTAGAACGCGCCGTTTTGACTGATGCTGATGATCAAATCCTGTTGGCTGGAAACTTGTGCTTTGGGACTTGCTTCAGGCAATTCAATTTTCAGCTTGGATTGCTTCTCAAACGTGGTGCTGACCATAAAGAAAATAAGCAGCAAAAAGACCACATCAATCAATGGCGTCAAATTCAAGCTTCGGCGTTCATTGTCGGGGTTTGAAAATTTCATGATTTTTGACTCAATGAATCAATCAGCGACATCACTTGCTGTTCCATGACAATGGTTTGGTCAGAAATTTTGTTTTTGAAATAACGATAAAAAAGCACCGTTGGTATCGCGACAATCAATCCAGCAGCCGTTGTGGTCAATGCTTGAGAAATGCCGCCGGCCAATTGATTGGCATCACCGACACCAAACTCCATGATGTTGGCAAAGACCTTCATCATGCCGATGACTGTACCCAAGAGGCCAAGGAGTGGAGACACTTCGCCAATGGCACTGAGCCAATGCAAAGGCTTTTCCAGCTGGTGCGAAATGTGTCTGCCAGCATCTTCAACCGACTCAACAATGGTTTCCCGATCCTCTTCGCGTTTGTTCAAAGCCGTGGCCATCAAGTACCCCAAAGGAGAATTGTTGGCCAGCTGGTCGATGTGGTTTTGGTCCAAGTTTTTTTTCTTCGACCAATCAATCACTTGCTGGGCCAAATCACCCGGTATGATCTCTTTGTCTCGCAAACTCCAAAACCGTTCACCGACAATCATCATGGCCAATGCCATCAAGACCAACAAGAAGACCATCACAATGCCGCCACTGGCTACAATTTCATACACAGGCAAGCTCCGAAAATATCAAAAACGGTATTGTAATCAATCAAACCGAAAAAAACAGTAAAGCCAATTGTCTTCGTTTACCAGTGAACCCCACGCATCAAACTGGCAAATGCCATTTGTTCAGGTGACACCTCTTTCGGTGCGGCTGATTTATCGCCCCGTGCAGCGGCTGAATCCGGAAACATATTAAAGGCTGTGTTCATTACCACTTCCATCGACTTGGGTGCCAAGGCGTGCATCACTTGGGCAAAAATACCCAGTTTGGTGGCGATGCGTTGCGGTCTGCGAATGATGGCGTCTTTGATGAACAAGGCCGCTTCTTCTGGCGATATGGTAGGTACATTATTGTACATTTTGGTCGGTGCAATCATCGGCGTGCGGACCAAAGGCATGTTGATGGTGGTGAAGGCCACATTCAAATCGTTGTATTCGGCAGCAGCACAGCGAGAAAAAGCATCCAGGGCGGCTTTCGATGCGACATAAGCAGAGAAGCGAGGCGCATTGGTGAGCACACCAATCGATGAAATGTTGATGATTTGACCGGACCTTCTTTCCGACATGCCCGGCAAAAAGCCCATGATCAATCGCAAGGAGCCAAAATAATTCAAATCCATGGTCCGTTCAAAATCATGGAATCGTTCGTATGACAAAGCGATTGAGCGTCTGATGGAACGACCGGCATTGTTGACCAATACGTCAATGCCTCCGTGGTCCTTGATCACGTCGCTGACCAATTTTTTGGTGGATGCTTCTTCAGACAAGTCGGCGCTGTACATGGAGACTTTACCGCCAACGGCTTTGATTTCTTTGGCGGTTTCTTTGAGTTTATCCAAACCACGAGCGACAATGATCAAATGGGCTCCCTTGTCTGCCAACATCATGGCCACGGCATGCCCGATACCAGATGAAGCACCTGTGATCATCACCCGCTTGCCATCCACACGACCAGACAAGGAACGGTCGACAAAAAGGTCTGGATCCAGGTTGCGTTCCCAATAGTCCCACAAACGGTGGGCATATTTTTTTAGTTTGGGTAATTTGATGCCTGAGCCTTTCAAAGCTTTTTGGGTTTCCCTGTCATCAAAACGGGTGGGGTAATTAACGAATTTCAAAACCCCCGGAGGGATGCCCAAATCATTGAGTAACTGTGATCGAATGCGGCGTACAGGTGACAGCATCATCAAACCCTGTTTGACAGCGCCTGGGATGAAATTAAACACCCTGGCGTCAATCCTCATGTTCATCTGTGGTGCGTGGGCTGCTTTGGCAAAGGTGTTCAAAACAGTGCCTATGCGTTTCGGATCGGGATCGGTGAGGTGAAAACAACCACCGTCCAGTCCTTTTTTATGGGCGATGTGGTCCATCACATTCACCACATAATCGACGGGTACCATGTTCAAGCGACCACCTTCCAAACCCATCATCGGCATCCATTGAGGGAAAGCTTTGCGCATCTTTTGAATCAGTTTAAAGAAATAATAAGGTCCATCGATTTTATCGATGACGCCGGTTTCTGAATGGCCCAAAACGATCGCGGGTCGGTAAATCCGGAACGGCACTTCACAATGGTTGCGTACCACTGCTTCAGAATCGTGTTTGGTCTTAAAATATGGGTGATCCAAGCCTTCAGCTTCCTCAAACATGTCTTCTCTGAAGACGCCGGTATAGAGGCCAGCAGCTGCAATGGAAGAGGTGTGATGGAAGCAACCGGCCTTGATGCTTTCAGCCAACTGAACTGCATGTCGTGTGCCTTCAACATTGGCGGCCAATTGCTCATCCATGCTGGCTTTCATGTCATAGATGGCGGCCAAGTGGAAAAAGTGTTTGACCTTGCCTTTCAGGGCATCCAGGTTCTTTTTTGAAACACCCAAATTCTTTTTCGTTAAATCACCTGTGATTATGCTGATGCGCTTGTTCGGTGCATCCATTTTTTCTAACAGTTGCTTCATGCGTTTTTGGGAAGATTTTCTCACCAAAAGGTAGATGTGACCTTTGCGATCAAACAATTTTTCCAATAAATGGCGGCCAATAAAACCAGAAGCTCCGGTCAAAAAATAGGACATGTGTTTCTCCTTCAAAATGATTGACCCGATACCAAAAATCGTGTCAAATGATGGTCAATAGAACAATCAATATCATAGCATGACAGACGTGAATGATGCATTTGAGAATGCCCAGAAAGACATAAAAACCTTATCAGAGAAACCCGATGACGGCACCCTTTTGAAGCTGTATGCCTTATACAAACAAGGCAGCGTGGGCGATGTCCAAGGAGACAAGCCTGGTTTTTTTGATTTTGTTGGTGCGGCCAAATACGAAGCTTGGGAAAAACTCAAGGGCATTCAGCCTGAAGATGCCAAACAACAATACGTCGACCTGGTGAATCAGCTTTTGGACTGATGAAAACCAAAGACCGCATCATTGCCACCGCATTGCGGTTATTCAACGAAGAAGGTGAGCCCAACGTCACCACCAATCACATTGCCGACGAAATGGACATTTCACCTGGCAACTTGTATTACCATTTCAAAAGCAAAGACGACATCATTTGGCAGATTTTTCTCCAGTATGAAAACAAAATCCAATCGGCATTGATCACCCCTGAAGTTGAATCGGCGAGCATGAAAGACATGTGGCTGTATTTGAATGTGGTGTTTGATGTGGTGGTTGAATACCGCTTCCTTTACCGTAACTTGATTCAGTTGATGAATCGCATTGAATTCATGAAGCGGCATTTTCGTCACATTTTAGCGAAGAAATCACAAACGGCTTTGGAAATTTTGACGCAATTGAAAGCGCTGGGTGTGGTGGATGCGGATGAAGCGACTTTGGGTAATTTGGCTGACCAAATCGCACTGACTTCGACTTTCTGGTTGAATTATTCGATTGCCATTTTCGACGATCAGTTCGATGAACAAAAGAAACTGTCGCATGGCATTTTTCACATTTTACAAATGATAGCGCCGTTTTTGGATGACCGCCAAAAAGCCATGTTGCATGAATTGGCGCGCCAGTTCCTCTGATGCTTTAAGGGCTGCAGTACAAGTCGTGTAGCAAATGAATCACTGAAACGGCTTTGCTGTCTGACAATGAATAATAAATGTTCTGTGAGTCCCTGCGATTTTGAACCAAACCTGATTTCCGCAGCTGTGCCAAATGTTGAGACAAAGCGGACTGACTCAAAGTGGGTACCAGCTCATTGATGTCACTGACAGACAACTCTTTGTCGTGAAGCAGACAAAGGATGATCAACCGGTGTTGGTTGGCCATGATTTTCAATAAAGATGACGCTTGTTGAGAATGCGTCAACATGTTTTCTATGCTAGGTGTATTTGTCATTGCGACATTATGCATTTTAACTAATATGAATTCAATACAGCCATTCAAGATAAATCTTGAAATATAAGTATATACTAATATAATAAAGCCGATCTCAGAGCCTTATCAACATGCCACTCATAGAAACCATTACAAAAAAGCCAAAGACCGTTGTTTTTTCAGTGCTGTTCGTCACTTTGATCGTTGCAGCCTTCATCGTCAAAATCAAAATTGATACCGACCCGGAAAACATGCTGCCCAGTGACCAGCCAGATCGTGTTTTTCACAACCAAGTCAAGCAAGCTTTTCAGCTCCATGATGCGATGGTGGTGG
>JAUHZH010000216.1 GCA_030426065.1 Gammaproteobacteria bacterium | reverse complement strand
CAGGCCCGCCAGGACCAGGCCCGCCGAGGCGCGCAGGTCCGTGACCATGGTCGGTGCCTCGCCCTTGATCCTGCTCAATGATTTGCTCGCCACGTCCAATGAATCTTTGCCGCCCGGTGTGGACACCATGCAAGCTTTTGACCTGTTTTCCACCACTCCGATTGGTTTGGCTTTATTGGCTGTGGGTATCCTGTATTTCTTATTGATTGGGCGCTTTTTACTGCCGAACGATAAGCCAGCGAGCCATGCACACAACTTCCGTTCTGATGAGTATTTCCGTGAAAACTACGGCATCATCAAAAACATCACTGAATTGATTGTTAACAAAGACAGTCCTTTGGTGGGCAAGATGATCGAAGAGTTGGAGTTCGACCCCAAAGTGCCTCACATCGTCGCCTTGTTCACAGAAGGCGAATCGATGATTTCTCCACCAAGAGGTAAATTCATTTGGAATGGTGCCACATTGGCCGTGATGGGTTCACGTGAAGAAGCCGAGGCTTTTGCTGAACAGTTCAACTGCACCATCCAACCCAAGTTGAAACAATTCAAACTGGATTTCAACCCCAGCATTTCAGGCACCTCTGAAGCGGTCATCATCCCAGGATCCCGTTATTTGGGTGTCAAATTATCAGAATTCCACTTCCGCAAGGAATACGCGATCACCATTTTGGCGGTTTCTCGAGGCAGCAAGATTTACAAAGGCCAAGCGATGTATGATTTGGAGCTCAAATTGGGTGACACTTTCATCATCCATGGTCGCTGGACCGATCAAGTGGGTTTGGGGCGGTCTCGCAACGTGGCCGTGGTCAGTGACGTCCCCAATGAACCCCAAAGGCCACACAAAATCCCTTTTGCCCTGTTCTTTTTTGCTTTGAGTCTGTCACTGGTGATCTTCACTGAACTGCGCCTTTCTTTGGCCCTTCTGACCGGTGCCATTGGGATGATCATTTCAGGTGTGATCAACATCGATGAGGCCTACCGCGCGGTCAGTTGGAAGACGGTGTTCTTGCTGGCCTGTCTGATTCCTTTGGGTTTTGCCATGGAAACCACAGGCACGGCTGCATGGATTGCACAAAGCACCATCACGGCGCTGGGCGATGTACCAGAAATCATGTTCCAAATCACCTTGGCGGTTTTGGCCACTGCATTTTCTCTTGTGATGTCGAATGTCGGTGCCACAGTCTTGCTGGTGCCATTGGCCATCAACATCGCCATAGAAACCGGTGGCGACCCAGCTTTGTATGCAATGCTGGTGGCTTTGTCCACTTCCAATGCCTTCATCCTACCCACGCACCAGGTTTCTGCCCTGATCATGGGACCAGGTGGCTACAACGTCAAAGATTTCCTAAAAGTGGGCAGCCTGATGACGGTGTTGGTGATGGCTGTGATTTTGTTCATGCTGAACTGGTTGTACTGACCACCGCCCAACGATCAAATCAACAATTCGCTCAAGCGTGATGCACAGCGTTTGAATTCAAACTGCAATTTTTCACCCTGATAGATCATCTGATAATGTGCTTCGGCTTGGGCGATGATTTTGATTTCATTTTCATACATGACATCAATCAGGGTGATGAATCGCCGTGACTGGTCATTGTGATAACGGTCCAGTTTGGGGATGCCTTCAATGTACAAAGCATCGATGCGATCGGCAACGTCCAAATAATCTGATGCACTGCGTGCGTCTTTACACAGCGCATCAAAATGACACCACAGAAGCCTGCCCGCTGCTTTGATGATTGGCAACTCACGGTCATTGACTTGCCAAGCCTGGTTGTTCACTTGACGGGCATCACAGTGGTGAATGAAATGATCTTGTAAGCGGTGCATGGAACTGTCATTGATGGGATAATACCAATGTTCTTGAGCCCCTTCGTCCTGAGTTCGATAATCTTGCGCACCATCCAAGTGCAAAACCTGCATGTGTTGATTGATCCACGCGATGGCAGGCAGGAATTTGGCCCTTTGTAAACCGTCATGGTAGAGGTCGTCTGGCCTGACATTCGATGTGGTGACCAAGGCCATGCCGTGTTTTGAAAAAGCCGAAAGCAGACCCGCCAACAACATGGCATCAGCAATGTCATTGACCAGAAATTCATCCAAACACAACACTTCTATTTGCTCAGAAAGTTTCTGGCAAATTTTATCGATGGGGTCTTTTTGGTCAGCGAACTGCCCCAGTTGTTGGTGCAACCACAACATGAATTCATGGTAGTGCTGGCGCTGTTTGCCCACTTGGGCAGGCAAGGTGTCATAGAACAAATCCATCAAATGGGTTTTGCCCCGCCCCACCGAGCCATAAATGTAAATGCCTTTGGCCGCCGTTTTCTTTTGCCAGAACCATGTTTTCTTGGTGGCAGACAAATCGTCATACAAACGCTGGAAAGCATCGACCACTTGGGCTTGTAAGGCATCATGCCAGATCAAGCCCTGGTCCAATTCACTTTGGTATTTGGCTTTCGGGCCCATCAACCGTCAGGGTAGAGCTGGCGCAAAATACCGTTTTTGATGGCACCCTTGAGGTCCAACAATCGGCGATGGAAAAAATGACCGGCTTTCATGGTCACCAATTGAGGCTTCGGGTTCTGTTGCTCGACGTATTCATACACCGCACGTGGGCTGACCACATCATCTTCATCACCCATGATCACCAACCAAGGACATTCGGGTGGGGCCAATTCCGTGAAATCATACCGTTCTACCGGTGGCGCCACGGTCAGCATTTGCATGGGATTGATCTCATGCACCTGTCGCAAAGCGACATAAGAACCAAATGAAAACCCAGCCAACCAAACGTCACAATGTGGCAGTTGCTCAGTGGCCCATTCATGGACCGCCATCAAATCTTCGGATTCACCCGCACCGTCATCAAACACACCGTCCGATGCACCGACCCCTCGGAAGTTGAAGCGAACCGTGTGCACGCCCATGTCACGGTAAGCTTTTTCAATCATGTGAACGACCTTGTTGTGCATGGTGCCACCGTACAAAGGGTGCGGATGACAGATCAAACCCACGAGGTTTTTGTCCACGGCTTCGGCATCAGGAGGGGATGCGATGATTTCAATTTGACCCGCAGGGCCAGGAATCATCATTTTGGTGGAATCATTGGGAAAATCGCTCATTGCTGGCTTCGCAAAAAAATGGGCATTATAACATTCCCCCACCCATGGGTTGCACCCCACAGCGGATGATCAAGACTCAGAAAATGGATTGTCCTGTTTCGGTGGTGAACGCTTCTAAAAATTGCAACCCCCTTTGCGAGTTGCCTTTGGCGTTCAAACCCGGACTCCAAGTGGTGACCACAAAATGACCGGGCAACAAAGCCACAATCGCACCACTGACCCCACTTTTACCGGGCAAACCCACTTTGAAAGCAAAATCACCCGCTTCATCATAAAAACCACAGGTCAGCATGATGGCATTGATGCGCTTGCTTTGGCTGTTGTCAAGGATGTGTTGATCTGATTGTGGACACCGGCCGCGGTGGGCCAAGAAAGCGAATGTTTTGGCCAGGTCTTGGCAATTCAGTGTGATGGAACAGGCATTGAAATAAAAGTCGAGCAAATCATCCACATCGTGGTTGATGTTGCCCAAAGATTTCATCAAGTGGGCCAGTGCCATGTTGCGATGGCCTTCTGACTTTTCAGATTCTGCCACCACAGGATTGACGTCGATCTCGGGATTGCCAGAGGTTTGACGGATCAAACCCAACAAAGCCGCCAAAGGGTCATCATACAACCCCATCAAGACATCACAAACCACCAAGGCGCCGGCATTGGAAAAGGGGTTGCGTGGCACACCTTGTTCATGTTCCAAGTGACCCAAACTGTTGAATGGTGTGCCTGAAGGTTCCATCCCAACACGCTGCCACAAAGCCGTGCCCAATTCACTGTATGCCATGCACAAGGTCAAGACTTTGACCACTGACTGGATTGAAAAAGTCTGTTGCCAATCACCCGTTTGGTAACACCGTCCTTGTTGGTCCAATACATACACACCCATCTGGTTGGCATCAACCTGGGCCAGTTCAGGAATGTAGTCCGCCGTCTCGCCAGTTGCTTCAACGGCAGACAATGAATGGTGAAGTTGTTCTATGATTTGTTGGTAATCAATCGCTGTCATGTGATTCTTTGTGTGGCATCAATTGGACCCGGTGAGCATAAAGCAACATCAGCACCACTGGCAAGCCCATCAAGAAAGTGACAAAGAAAAATTGGGCATAACCCAAAGCATCCACCATCGCGCCTGAATAGCCACCGAGGATTTTAGGGAACAAGGTCAAGACACTGGAGAACATGGCATATTGCACTGCGGTGAACTGTTTGTTCACCAGCAACGACAAGAAGGCAACAAAAGCCGCCATGGCCAAACCGGCCGACAGGTTATCAAAAGCAATCATCACAACCAACATGACAAAATCTTTTTCCAAACCCGCCATCCACATGAACAACAAATTGGTCACTGCCGATAAGCTCGCGCCAATGATCATCACTTTCATCACACCCCAACGCAAAGCCAAAAATCCACCCAAAACGCCACCACTTAATGTCATGATCAAACCGATGTTTTTTGAAGCCGTGGCGATCTCGCTCAGGTCGTATCCGAGGCTCTGGTAAAACAAATAAGCCGCCGCACCCATCACCAAA
>JAUHZH010000002.1 GCA_030426065.1 Gammaproteobacteria bacterium | reverse complement strand
ACTGGATGATGTTTCACGTGAAACATCAATACATGTCGGTTTGGCAACGCACCAAAAAAGCCCACATGAACATCAATGCGGTTTTAAAAAAACAAAACCACAGGGATTTCGATTTTTGGTTGGACCAATACGTCCAGAACGCCAACACCATCAATCAAATGAGACAAAACATGTTTGTCGATTTCAAACAGTGTTTTGATGCATTGAGTGCCCATTTCTTACCGGGTTTTGATTGTGAGGTGATTTACTACCAAGGATGGAAAGCGCAAGAGCAACTTCTTGATGTGTTGCTGGCTGAAAAAAACAACGCTTTCAGGTTGGGTCAGCTCAGCCATGGTGTTCACAGGATGGATTTGAAATTCAAGTCAGCAGGTCACGTTGCCAAGGAAGTGCTTTCACGGGGGCAAAAAAAAATGGTTGCTTTGGTTTGTTACCTTTCTTGTTTGGAGGTGATGGATCAACAGGCTGAACACAAAAGCGTGCTGTGTTTGGATGATTTGGATTCTGAATTGGATGAAAACAACACCGCTTTGGTGTTGTCTCATTTGAAAAGCAAAACCAACCAAGTTTTGATCACCAGTTTAAATGACGGACATTATGGTGACATGGGTTCCTTTGAAGTGTTTCACGTGAAACACTGAATGGGTTGTCTGGCTGATTGCTTGTCATAACCTTGCTGCAGGCGCTCATTCAATCAGTACACAAGGTGTGAATTAAAAACATGGACATGTTCCATTTATGGTGGTGAATGGATGCCATATTCTCATCCTCAGACCCGATATCCTGTGGGCAGGGATTGGCTTTCAATGTTATAATCTCCCGTCTATTAAATGAAAGCAATTCGCTCATGAGTGAAAATTACGATTCGTCGAATATCAAAGTATTGAAAGGCTTGGATGCCGTTCGCAAAAGACCAGGCATGTACATCGGTGACACCGATGACGGCACTGGTTTACACCACATGGTTTTTGAGGTGGTTGACAACTCCATAGATGAGGCGTTGGCTGGTCATTGTGACACCATTGAAGTGGTGATCCACAGTGATGGATCTGTTTCAGTTCAAGACAATGGTCGTGGCATACCAACAGATCAACACGAAGAGGGCAAGTCTGCTGCAGAAGTGATCATGACGGTGCTGCACGCCGGCGGTAAATTTGATGACAATTCATACAAGGTGTCGGGTGGTTTGCATGGCGTTGGTGTATCAGTCGTTAATGCCTTGAGTGTGCGCTTGGATTTGGAAATCCATCGCAATGGTAATGTTTACCAACAAAACTACAAGTTGGGAGACCCACAAAGCGATTTGGCAATCACTGGAAGTACTGACAGAACCGGCACCATGGTTCGTTTTTGGCCTTCGTCTGACATATTTTCAGACACCGAATTTCACTTTGACATTCTGGCCAAGCGCTTGCGAGAGTTGTCCTTTTTGAATTCGGGTGTTCGCATCAACCTGAAAGACGAACGCAGTGGTGAAGAGAAGAAATTCGAATACGAAGGCGGCATTGCTTCTTTCGTACATCATTTGGCAGAACGCAAAACGCCGCTGCATGAAACCGTGGTTCATTTCAAAAAAGAAGAAACAGACGGAACGGCCGTGGAAGTGGCCATGCAATGGACCGACTCCTATCGAGAATCGGTGTTTTGTTTCACCAACAACATCCCCCAAAAGGACGGTGGTACCCATTTGGCTGGTTTTCGTGGTGCTTTGACCCGAACCATGAACAACTTCATCAATCAGAACGCCAAAAAGAAAACGGCCATGACGGGTGATGATTGTCGAGAAGGTTTGATCGCTGTCATTTCTGTCAAATCGCCAGATCCTAAATTTTCTTCGCAAACCAAAGACAAGCTGGTTTCGTCTGAAATCAAAGGCGTGGTGGAGTCTTGTGTTGGTGAAAACTTGGCCGATTTTCTGTTGGAAAACCCAACAGAAGCGAAAGTCTTGACTGAAAAAGTGATGGATGCATCGCGCGCCAGAGAAGCGGCTCGCAAAGCCCGTGAGATGACGAGAAGAAAAGACGCATTGGACATAGCTGGGCTGCCGGGTAAATTGGCAGACTGCCAAGAGAAAGACCCCACTTTGTCTGAAATATTCTTGGTGGAGGGTGATTCAGCCGGTGGCTCAGCCAAACAAGGCCGCAACAGAAAGAACCAAGCGATTTTGCCATTGAAAGGCAAGATCCTGAACGTTGAAAAAGCCCGTTTTGATAAAATGTTGTCATCAGCTGAAGTGGGTACCTTGATCACGGCATTGGGTTGTGGCATCGGTCAACATGATTTTGATCCCGATAAATTGCGCTACCACAAAGTCATCATCATGACGGATGCCGACGTGGATGGCTCTCACATCCGCACTTTGTTGTTGACCTTTTTGTACCGGCAAATGCCAGAGTTGATTGATCGAGGCCATATTTACATCGGTCAACCGCCGCTTTATAAAGTCAAAAAAGGGAAACAGGAACATTACTTGAAAGACGACGAGGAAATGAATGAATATTTGTTGAATCGATCGTTGGATGATGTGTCTTTGCATTACCAAAGTGATTTACCGCCTTTGCAAGGGGATGCCTTGTATCGGTTGGTGAAAGATCAGGTCGCCGTTAAAGAAGTGGAAGAAAAACTGGCCTTGTTGTACGACACCAAACTGGTCGAGCAGTTGGCCTTGTTGCCTGAAGTGACCGAAAGCAACTGGGATTCAGTTCGTGAACAATGGCTGACAGATGCAGAAAAACTATTGAATCAAAATAACCGTTTGGGTGTGCAATGGCATGTCCACCACGATGCTGAAAAACAGGCGTTGGTTTGTCGAAAAGACGCCAATGGTTTGGTTCAAGACACCCTGTTGACCCTGAGCTTTTTTAACTCGCCTGAGTACCGCCAAATCATGAAAGTGGCCTCACAAAACAGCGATTTGTTGAAAGCGGATTCATACCTACAAAAAGGTGATGTACAAACACCGGTCGAAAGCACGTCGGATGTTTTGGAACATTTGCTTTCGGTGGCGAAAAAAGGGTTGACCATCAGTCGATTCAAAGGTCTGGGTGAAATGAACCCAGAACAATTGTGGGAAACCACCATGGACCCAGAAACACGTCGCCTGTTACAAGTGACCATCGAAGATGCAGTTTCTGCCGATCAAGTTTTTTCAACTTTGATGGGAGATGTGGTGGAACCACGCAGACAATTTATTGAAGAAAATGCACTGAGTGCAAGCAATTTGGATGTATAAGCATGACGAATGCAGTAGAAAGAATTGAGAAAATGTTGGATGAGAATCCAGTGTTTTTGTTCATGAAAGGGAATCCACAAACGCCCATGTGTGGTTTTTCCAGCAACACGGTCAAAATCATCAAAGACCTGTTGGGTGATGATTTTGGTCACTTCAATGTGTTGGAAGATCCTGAAATCAGAGAGGGCATCAAGCAATATGGCCAGTGGCCTACCATTCCTCAATTGTATGTGAAGAAAGAGTTGATTGGTGGCAATGACATCATCACAGAAATGTTCAATTCTGGTGAGTTACACGAACTGTTGGGTTTGCAACAACCTGATCGCACACCACCTCAAATGACCATTTCAGAACAGGCTTTGGCTCACATCAAAGAAGGCATGGCAGAGGCCGGTGACCACCAATTGTTTTTGTCCATAGATGAGTCATTCAATACCCGCTTCAGCTTAGAAATGCCAAAAGGGTTTGAAGTGGTTGCTGATTTGGGTGAATTGAAGGTGTATATGGACATTGGTACGGCCAAAAGGGCACAAGGACTGTCCATCACTTGGGTTGATGAGTTACAAGGCTCAGGCTTGCGCATAGACAATCCCAATGAACCACCGGCTGTGAAAGACTTGTCTTCGGATGAACTTCGATCCTGGATGGCGTCTGAAACGGCAAACCCCAAAATTTATGATGTCAGATCGGAAGCCATGGTGGCAGAAGGTACGGTGGATGGTGCGGTCAGACTGGATAAAACAGCCATAGCGGAAGTTGAAAAAATGGCCAAAGACACGCCATTGGTGTTTGTTTGCCAAGTGGGTCAATCTTCGATGGCTGCTGCAGAATTTTTCAGGAAAAAAGGATTCACTGAAGTTTACAATTTGAGCGGTGGTTACAACAACTGGCAGTGAAGAAACCCGCTTTTTCTATTGGCATGATGGTGGCCATTTTATTGGCCATCATCTTCACCACATCGACCCCACCAGAACCTGAAACCCAAATCAGGGATTATTTTGAGCAACAAATCTCGGACCAACAAGTCAAAGTGTTTGGCCGAGTGTTGCGCATCCTGCCAGATGACACAAAAGGTTCGCGTCACCAGAAATTCATCATCCTGACCAACGATTTAACGGTTTTGATTGTTCACAACATCGATTTGGCACCTCGTGTCCCCATAAAAAAAGATGATTATGTGTGGGTTTATGGTGAGTATGAGTGGAATGAAAAAGGCGGCTTGATTCACTGGACCCACAAAGACCCCAAAGGGATTCACCCAAATGGTTTTATCACACACAAAAAGAAAACTTATGAATGATGTAATTTAAAAAAAGCTGTAAAAAAAAGCTTGCCAATTCATGGTGTTTCGCATATTATTTCGCACCTCGGCGCAAGCCAATCTAAAAACTCCTGAATGGGTCGTTAGCTCAGCTGGTAGAGCAGTGGACTTTTAATCCATTGGTCATAGGTTCAAATCCTATACGACCCACCATTCTTTAAAAAACCCTTCTGAACTTAATAAAAATTCGATGTCATTGAAGAAAATGGCTGCCGCTTGCAGTTTGTGCGGGACCAATGTATTTTTGTTCTATTTTCTACAAAAAACAACCCAGATAATTTAACCTGAATTTTTGTCTATATTTCTTTATCTATCAATAACTTACATCGTGTGAAAATAAAACTGATGAGGGTGATTTGATGAAGCCTTTGGGTTCTGGTCTTTTAAAAATCCATTTCAGGCAATCTCAGAGGCAAAAAAAAAGCACCGTGAAGGGTGCTTTTTTCAAGTTGATTTTTCTTTTATTGTTTGATGCCTTCAACTGAAACTGTCAACAACAAAGTTTCAGATTTTGGGCCCAAAGATTTTTTGATTTTAAAATCGGATAATTTGATTTCTGTGGTGGCTTCATAACCGCGTCTGAAACCGCCCCAAGGGTCTTTTCCTGCACCAATGAATTGAACATCCAATGTCACTGGTTGGGTGACGCCGTTTAAAGTCAAATCACCGGTCATGCTGCCATGGCCATTTTCTCCTTCTGTGAAACCGGTGCTGGTGAATTTGGCTTCAGGGTGTGCCTCAACGTTCAAAAAATCATCACTCCTCAAGTGCTTGTCTCTCAAGGTGTGGTTCGAATTGACGCTGGCGGTATTGACGGTCATTTCGATTTTTGCAGCAGCAGGGTTTTTCTCATCATAGTCAAAAGTACCTGAAAACTCATCAAATCGACCGTAGAGCCAAGAGTATCCCAAGTGCTGGATTTTGAATTGAACAAAAGCATGGGCACCTTTGGTGTCGATGTTGTAAGTGTCTGCGTGGCTTAAGCCGGCGGCCATCATCAGGCCAAGTGTTAAAGTTTTTAATTTCATGTTATTTCCTCATAGCATGCGTTTTAATGTGTGGTCACGATCCAAGGTGTGGTGTTTGATGGCGGCCAAGGCGTGCAACCCTGCCAGCACCATCAAAGCATAGGCCAAGTATTCGTGTAACCAAGCCATTGTATCTATTTGTTGTGAAGATAATGTGAGCAGTTGCGGTAATTTCAAGGATTCAAACAAAATCACCACGTCATCGCCACCGGTACTGAAAAAATAACCAGACAGGGTGATGATGAAGACCAAGACGTAAAACAAAACCTTCACACACCGTGCCAACAGCACTTCTGTTCGGCTGTGGCTGGACAGGGCTGCCAATTGGGTTGATCTTTTCAGTCGAAATAGTTTAAGAACCCAAAGAAACATAACCAGCAAACCAATCAGTTGGTGCCACTGGGGTAAGGTTTGGTACCAGGGGCTGTAATAATCCAAATCCACCATGATCCATCCTGAGACAAACAACCCGATCAGCAACAGGGCAGATGACCAATGGATGATGCGTGTCAATCCGTCGTATTTTTCAGTCACCTCGCTCACCAATCAAATTCAGCCACCACAGGGGTGTGGTCAGAGGGACGTTCTTTTTTTCGTGGCTCCAGATCGATGTACGCAGAAGTCAATGCTTCAGATAACTCATCAGTACAGAGCACCAGGTCAATGCGCAACCCTAAGTTTCGAGCAAAACCGTTCATTCGATAATCCCACCAAGAATAAAAACCGGCATCGTCATGTAACAACCGGAAGGTGTCTTGTAGACCCAAATCTAAAATAGTGTTCAGTGCCGACCGTTCTTCTTGAGTACACAGTATTTTGTCTTTCCATTTGATGGGATCATGGACATCCCGATCATCGGGAGCGATGTTGAAATCACCCAAAACCACCACATCACCGTATTCGGCAATTTGTTGTTCAATGAAGGTTGTCACTTGTTCCAACCAATGCATTTTATAGGCAAATTTATCGGTTCCAGGAGCCGAGCCATTGACCACATACAAATCAATGATGCGAACATCATTAACAGTGGCGGCGAGGATGCGCCTTTGTGGGTCATCTAAACCAGAGATGTCTGTGATGACGTCTTGAGGTGCTGATTTGGCCAAAATGGCAACGCCATTGTAGGTTTTCTGACCTGAATAAACCACCTGATATCCCGCTTCTTTGATGGCTTCAGCAGGAAATGCCTCATCGGTCATTTTGGTTTCCTGAAGCGCCAAAACATCGGGTGCATCAGATTCAAGCCAGTCCAACACATGTTGCAAGCGTACATTCAGGGAGTTGACATTCCAAGAAGCTATTTTCATTTGAGATCGAGTGGTGAATAAAATAAGCACTATAACAGATAATGGCCACATGCTCTAAAAAGATAAATTCACCAAAGCTTTATGGTCTTGGCTTACAATAAAGCATTTGAAGACATCAACCCAAATGATTCGCATCCTCGGCATAGACCCAGGCTCACGCATGACAGGCATTGGCATCATTGACTGTGCCCAACAAAAAGTGGTCCATGTTCACCATGAAACCATCGCATGCGGTGACGGCGATTTTCCACTCAGGTTACGCACCATTTTCGAAGGCATCAATGACGTGATCAACACGTACAGACCTCAGGAAATGGCGATAGAAAACGTCTTCATGGCCAAGAATGCCGCATCGGCTTTGAAATTGGGCCAAGCACGTGGCGCGGCGATTTGTGCGACCGTTGCCAATGACATTGTGGTCCATGAATATGCCCCAAAAGCGATCAAGCAAGCGGTGGTCGGCAAGGGCGGCGCTGACAAAGCACAAGTGCAGTACATGGTTCGTTTGTTATTGAATTTAAAAGAAAATGTCCAATCGGATGCGGCCGATGGATTGGCGATAGCGATCTGTCACGCCAACAACCGATGGGCCCAACAACGACTGGTGGCCAACAACACCAGCAATTGGAGGCAGTTCTAAGTGATAGGGAGGTTACAAGGACAATTGGTGCACAGTGAACCACCTGCACATGTGATTGTCGATGTTCAAGGTGTGGGCTATGAAGTGGAGTTACCCACTTCGGTGTTTTTCGAGTTGCCTGATAAAGGTGGTGAAATGACATTGGTGATCCATCATTTGGTCAGGGAAGATGCGTCCACGCTGTATGGATTCAGGAGCTTTGCCCAAAGGGACCTGTTCAGGTCCTTACTCAAAGTCAACGGCATAGGCGCCAAATCGGCATTGGCTATCTTGTCGACCATGAGTTCAGCCGAGTTTTCCCAAGTGATTCAAGAACAAAACGTCACCGCCATTTGTAAAGTGCCAGGCATTGGAAAGAAAACAGCGCAACGGTTGATCATCGAAATGAAGGACAAGGTCGATGTCGATGCCATGACAGCCGGTGAATCGAACCACGGCGCACCACAGGCCAGCCAATTTGGCAAACACAGTGAAGCAGAAGCGGCGCTTCAAGCCTTGGGTTTCAAACCTCAAGAAGCCATCCAAATGGTCAAAAAAGTGGCCACCGACGACATGTCGGTTGAAGACATCATCAGAACCTGTTTACAGGCGAGGGGGCAGTGATGGAATTCAACCCCGATCGATTGATGTCCGCTGATCATGAAAGCAGCCAAGAGTCGTTGATTGAAGCCAGCATCAGGCCACAAAACCTGAATGAATATCTGGGCCAGAAAGCGGTTAAAGAACAAATGTCGCTGTTCATTGAAGCGGCAAAAAAAAGGGGCGATGCCCTGGATCATGTGTTGATCTTTGGCCCGCCCGGTTTGGGTAAAACAACCATGGCGCATGTGATTGCCAATGAAATGGGTGTGCAAATGCGCCAAACATCGGGTCCAGTGCTTGAAAAAGCCGGTGACTTGGCCGCTTTACTGACCAACCTTCAGCCGCACGACGTGTTGTTCATTGATGAAATCCACCGCCTCTCACCCGTGGTTGAAGAAGTGTTGTATCCAGCAATGGAAGATTTCCAAATCGACATCATGATTGGAGAAGGGCCTGCAGCCCGTTCAATCAAACTGGATTTGCCGCCGTTCACCTTGGTGGGTGCCACCACTCGGGCGGGCTTGTTGACTTCTCCACTCAGGGATCGCTTTGGTATTGTTCAAAGGTTGCAGTTTTACGAAACCGACGAGTTAACACAAATCGTTGCACGTTCGGCGAAGATACTGAACATTGAGGCCGAAGTTTCGGGGTGTCAAGAAGTCGCCAAACGATCAAGGGGGACGCCAAGGATAGCCAACCGCCTGCTCAGGCGGGTGAGGGATTATGCCGAGGTTAAGGGTGAAGGCGTGATCACCCAAGGCATGGCTTCCGGTGCCATGGACATGTTACAAGTGGATGGCCGGGGATTGGATGACATGGATCGGCGCTTGTTGGACATTTTGTGCACACAATTTGAAGGGGGCCCTGTGGGAATCAACTCATTGGCAGCAGCCATGAGTGAAGAGCGGGGTACGGTTGAAGATGTGATTGAACCTTACCTGATACAACAGGGTCTGATTGCGAGAACGGCTCGTGGCCGCATTGCGACAGCCAAAACGTGGCAAGTGATGGGTTTAAAAGCCCCCAAAGCCCAAATCAACCAAGATTTGTTTGAATGATGGATACTTACCAACACCAATTCCGTGTTTATTACGAAGACACCGATGCCGGTGGTGTGGTTTACCACGCCAACTACTTGAATTTTTTTGAACGCACCCGAACCGAATGGCTGCGAAGCAAGGGCTTGGAACAAAGCCGCATGAGCCAAAAGGAAAACATTGTTTTGGCCATCAGTAAAATGGACATTGACTTCATCAGGCCAGCCCGACTGGATGATTTGTTGACGGTCACTTGTCAACCGACCAGTCACAAAAGGGCCAGCATGATCATTCACCAAACCATGTATTGTGGTGATCAATTGTTGGCCAAAGCAACGGTCAAAGTGGCCAGTTTAAAAGCCGATGCCTTCAGGCCCACCCCTTTCCCACAACATTTGATACAGGAGTTATTGTTTTGAACGACAGCACCAACTTTTATTTTGAAATCATCATGAGTGCTTCGATGCCCGTTAAAGTGGTGATGTTGATATTGATTTTGGCTTCGGTATGGTCCTGGTTGATCATTTTTGCCAAAGGTCGTGTATTGGCCAGCGCACAAAGCCGAGGGAAAAAGTTTGAAGAGCATTTTTGGTCGGGTGTGGATTTGAATCGTTTGTATGACAAACTGTCCAAAGAAAACAACACCGGTATGGAGCGCATCTTTGTGTCCGGTTTCAAAGAATTTCAAAGACTGAAAACGTCCACCGCCGGTATGGTCAGTTCAATCGACGGTGTTGACCGTTCGATGCGAGTGGCATTGAGTCGAGAAGTGGACAATTTGGAAAGCCACCTTCCGATACTGGCGACCATAGGATCCACCAGCCCATACATTGGTTTGTTTGGCACGGTGATTGGCATCATGCTGTCCTTCCACGCCTTGTCCGACGTGACACAGGCGACCATTGCTTTGGTGGCACCAGGTATTTCTGAAGCCCTGATTGCAACGGCCATGGGCTTGTTTGCGGCGATTCCAGCGGTGATTTACTACAACCGGTTCAGCGACAAAGTGGAGCGCATTTATGGTCAATACGATGCCTTCAAAGAAGAGTTTTCAGCCATACTGCACCGCCAAATAGGACAGTGACATGAGGCGACCTCGTAAAGTCAAAGCCGAAATCAATGTGGTGCCATACATCGATGTGTCACTGGTGTTGCTGATCATTTTCATGATCACCACGCCTTTGATGAACTTGGGTGTGGACGTTAATTTACCTGAATCCAATGCCAACACCATCACCATAGAAACCGAGCCGGCCATCATCAACGTCACAGAAAATGGTGATTTTTACCTCAGCATCGGCGGTGAATATGAATTGATAGATGAAACCACTTTGGAACAAAAGCTCAGTGCGTTTGTCAAAGTGAATCCAGAGTTGCCGATCATGATTGGCGCCGATCGCAGCGTCAGTTATGGCGAAGTGTATCAAGCCATGGCGGTGGCACAAGCGGCTGGAGCCAAGAAAGTGGGATTGATCAGCGACCCCATTCAGAAATAACAACATGTTTATCAAAGAACAAACCATTGGATTATTTTTTTCCGTTGCCCTCCATGTGGGTTTGGTGGCTTTGCTCTTCATGTCGGTCAATCCAGAACCCATCAAACCCCCACAAGGCATCAGCATTCAAGCAGAAATCATTGATGTGTCACAGCTGAAAAACCCTCCGCCCAAAAACAACAAACCGGCACCCAAAAAGCCAGAACCCAAGAAGCCAGAGCCAAAGCAACCCGAACCTAAAAAACCAGAACCCCCTAAACCGGTGGTGAAAAAGCCGGAACCCAAACCGGTGGTGAAGAAACGAGAACCCAAGCCAGTGGTTCAAAAGCCAAAAATTGACCACAAGAAACGCCAAGAGAAATCAGAAAGGCAGAAAAAACTGGAAGAACTGCGCAAGAAACGACTGGCCGCTGAGCAAAAAAAGCCCGAACCGGTCAAAGAAAACACTGAACCCACAGAGACAGAACCTGTTGAGGCTCAGCCGGTGGCTGGAACCCAAAAAGGACAACCCAACGAAGAGACACAACTTTTGAACCAATACATTGGCAGCATTCAGGCAGCCGTGACCCGTCAGTGGGCACGTCCAGCCAGCACACCCAAAGGATTGACTTGCCGAATCAAGGTCAGTCAAATACCAGGAGGTGGTGTGATCGATGTGTCCATTGCGTCTCCATGCAATGCCTCATCTGTGGTCAAAAATTCCATCATCAATGCGGTCAAAAAAGCCGACCCATTACCGTACAAAGGATTTGAAAAAGTCTTTGATCGACGCCTACAATTCACTTTTCAGTACCAAGGAGACTGATCCATGAAAAAAACGATTATGACATTGGGCCTGGCGGCCTTGTCTTTGTGGCAAACAGCCACGGCCCAATTGAACATCACCATCGACGGCGGCAGTGCCAGTGCGTTGCCAATCGCTGTTGCCCCTTTTGCCAACAATGGACCCGCCTTACCCGACAACATGAGTGAGGTGATCAGCAATGACTTGGCCCGATCGGGACAATTCAAACCACTTGCAAAAGAGTTGTTGGTGGAACAGGTCAATGCCGATTCGGACATCAAATACGGCACTTGGCGTTTGCTGGGTGCAGACTTTCTTTCATATGGTGACATCACACACCAAGGCAATGGCCGCATCGAAGTCCGCTTCCGTTTGGTTTCCGTGGCCGATCAAAAGCAATTGTTGGCTTTGACCTTGCCTTTAGATGCCAGCCAATCTCGCGCTGGCGCCCACTACATCGCAGACCGCATTTATGAGGCAGTTTTGGGTGTCCCCGGTGTGTTTTCGACCAAGCTGACTTATGTCACAGCGGTGAATCGCGGTGATGGCATCGAATACCAACTGATCGTTGCCGATGCCGATGGTTATGGCCCACAAGCATTGGTCAGTTCAAAAGAGCCGCTGCTTTCTCCGGCTTGGTCACATGACGGCAAAAAAATCGCCTATGTGTCGTTTGAGCAAGGCAACTCGTCCATATTTGTTCAAGATTTGGCCACCGGAAGTCGCACCATGATGACCAACTTCAAAGGCATCAACGGCGCCCCCAAGTTTTCACCTGATGGCAAGCAATTGGCGATCACCTTGTCCAAATCGGGCAACCCAGAAATTTACACCATCAATTTGTTCGACAAAAAACTCAAACAAATCACACAACACTGGGCGATCGATACCGAACCCGAATGGGCGCCTGATGGTCAGTCCATTTTCTTCACTTCTGATCGCGGCGGAAAACCACAGATTTACCAAACCCATTTAGCCACAGGAAAAACCAACCGCGTGACTTTTGAAGGCGACTACAACGCCCGCGCCAGCATTTCACCTGATGGACAATACATGGCTTTGGTGCATGGCAACAACAACGAGTACAACATTTCACTTTACCACCGACCTTCGAGCACCATCCAGCGCTTGAGCAATGGCAAATTGGATGAAACACCGAGTTTCGCACCCAATGGTTCGATGGTTCTCTATGCCACCAAAACGGCGGCAGGAAAAGGATTGCTCAAAGCCGTTTCTGTGGATGGACAAACCACCAACGACTTGGTTTTGGCCAATGGTCATGTCAGAGAACCCAGCTGGTCTCCCATGCTGCGTTGAAGTGTCCAGACATCATGACGGATTCATGTGAAACACCGACACCGAGGGTTTGTTCGATGTGGCGGATCGATTCATTGATTTGGCCAATGCCGAGAAAAAAGACATCCAACATGCCAGTGAAGCTTTCAGTTATGCCGCAGCCCGCTATGCGGCATTTGAAGCCGTCAACTGTGCAAAAGATGCAGCAAAAGACAAAAAAGTCATCATTGAGTTTTTTACCGACCGATTCAAAGAAATGTTTGTAGAAAACCTCAATGACTATATAAAAAGGGGCAAAGAAAATCAGGATTGATTCATTGGACCCATGGCACTTTTTGATTACTTTCGATACCACATCACCCACCACCCAGATCAAAGGTTGGTGATTTCTGAAACTCAAAAAAAACGTTGGTTCAACACTTTTGAAACTGGGTTCTTTTTTCTTTTCGTCTCGGTGATCATATTCCAATACCGGCCAGATGATGCCTTGGAATCATCTTATTTTCACCTTCTGGTTTTTGTTACTTTGGTTTTGCTCAGGGTCATTTGGGCCAAAGGCCATGTAGAAATTGATGCCTTCACTCAAAAATTCACTTTGAACATCAAACACAACAAGCTGTTCAAGCCCAAGCAGGTGTTGTTCAAAGACATCAGCCACCTGCAGGTCAAACATGATGAATGGGATGATGAAGGTCAAACCAAAGAATCATTCCTTATTCAGCTGGTCTTGAAGAACAAAGGGTGCGTCAGTGTTTGGAAGTTGAGCAAAAGGGCCGAAGCCCAAGCCATTTGGGAAGCTGTAGAAAAAACTTCAGGCTTTCAGGTTAAGCACCAACCGGCTTGAACAAAACACACCTGAAACCAGAAATGCCGGTGCAGTCAACACCTGACATTTGTTGCCCGTCAGGGCGAGTGGTTGAATAAAAAGAAACTATTTGTTCTTGGTTTCTTGTTCCATTTTTTTACACTTGCGTTTCAAGTCACGGTCTGCGCTTTTTTTCCAACCTGAGCCACAATTGGTTTTAACATTCAAGGGCTTGATCGGTGCTTGTTTGAATTTGATGGTGGGGGCTTGCCAAGGCTCTGCAATGAACACCACCCATTGATCGGGCGTGTCAGGGTTCCCGTCTTGGTGATGACCGACACCGATTTCTGTTTGGAGACTGAAAAACTCACCTTGCCCCAAAACATGTTGTTTGTGCTTGGTGTCTTGGGTCAGGTATTCAAAGGCTTGGGTGCCTTTGGCAACCGCTTCGACTTGGTTGCCATGGATGGGGTAATAGTTGGGAATGCGAAAATCATTTTTGATCAAAAACTCATTGGGGGTGACGTCGCTGGGTCCGGAAACAGCCAAATCTTTGGCCCGCTGTTGAGCGAGTTTGGCCAGTTGGCTGTTGCAATTGAGCTCACGCCTTTGTTGTTTGGGGTGGTTGATGATGGATGCGGCCAACTCCTGACTGGCTTGGCTCAACCCACAAAGGCTGTCTGAAGGGGAAGTGTTGGTGGTGAGCAGTAAAATCCAATGAAGCATGGTGTCATAGTCATTTGGTAATACTTCAAGATAACACCCAATAAGTTAAAAGAATGTAAAAGGGCAGTGCAGACACTGCCCTGGAATGTGGTGTTACATTTGTGATTGGATGTAGTTTTCAAGGCCTATCATTTTGATCAGGCCCAATTGTTTTTCTAGCCAATAAGCATGGTCTGTTTCTGTGTCATCCAACAACTGAAGCAACTGTTCACGTGTGACGTAGTCCTGTTCAGTTTCACACAACGCCATGACCCGTTTGAGTGCGGCCTGGACGGCATATTCAATGTCCAAGTCACTTTGCAGCATTTCAGGTACGGTTCGACCGATGTTCAATCCATCGCGTTTGGACAAATCGGGGGTCCCTTCCAACATCAATATGCGTTCAATCAAAACCGCCGCATGGCCTTTTTCATCATCAAACTCATGGTCAATCCTTTCGTACAGCTTGTTGATGCCCATGTCTTCATACATCCTGGAGTGGACGAAGTACTGATCCATGGCGGTCAACTCATAAACCAACAACTCATTCAATGCATCAATGATCACTTGTTTCCCTTTCATCATTCGTCTCCCATCTGTGATTGTAAGTAGTTGGCCAGGCCCACGTCTTTGATCAGAGACTGCTGGGTTTCGGTCCAATCAATGTCGTCTTCTTCATGTTCAAGTATGTCAACCAAGATGTCTCGACTGACATAATCTTGTTCACTTTCACAGTGGGCAATGGCAGCCACCACCACAGGGTGTTGTTCTTGTAAAAAAGCCAAGTTGGCATTCAAGGTTTCTTCTGGCGACTCGCCGATTTTTAATGTGCCCAGTGCCTGTAAATTGGGCAAACCACCCAAAAGCAAAATGCGTTCGATGATCGCATCGGCATCTTTCATGTCCTGTATCGATTTTTTATAGAAAACCTCGTTCAACTCACCCAAACCCCAGTTTTTAGCCATGCGGGCATGCAAAAAGAACTGGTTGATGGAGGTCAGTTTACTGGTCAGCACCTGGTTCAAAACCGGAGTCAGCTGATTTTTAGAAAGCATGTTCTGTCTCATTTTGAAATTCAGGTTTCATCATAACAAATGCACAGATTAATGTCTAAAAAAACCTTGTATTTCAGCGACTTAACACGTAATGCGAATTGCTATTATTTTGATTAACAGCACGATTACAGTTTGAATATGGGTCGATTCTTTACAGGTCTTCAGGCAGTTGCCAGTCGTCACGAACAAAATGGCAGGTGTAACCATCCGGTATCCGCTCCAGGTAGTCCTGGTGTTCAGGCTCGGCTTCCCAGAAGTCTCCGGCCTGGGCGACTTCTGTCACCACCTTGCCTGGCCACAAACCTGAGGCGTCGACGGCTTGGATGACTTTTTCTGCCATCGTTTTTTGTGACTCGCTGGTATAAAAAATGGCAGAACGGTAACTGGCACCCAAATCGTTGCCTTGCCGGTCAACCGTGGTGGGGTCGTGCATTTGAAAAAAGAAGCGCAACATGTCCTTGAACGATGTTTGAGATGGGTCAATGATGACCTCCAATGTTTCTGCGTGGCTGCCGTGGTTTTTGTAGGTGGCGTTGGGCACATCTCCGCCAGAATAACCGACCCGCGTCGACAAAACGCCTGGCATTTTTCGGAACAGGTCTTGCATGCCCCAAAAGCAGCCGCCTGCCAATAAAACACGTTCTTGTTGGCTCATTTTGTAAAACCCCAGAATGAAAATGCCATCATTGGGTTCGAACCCTTTTTTGTCAAGAGGAGTTGCTTTGAATTGTTGCTGTTTTCTTAACGCCAAAACCATGGCTGCTTTGATAGAATGCCACTTTTTTTTATAGAAGATAAGGACATGTGGTTTAAAAATGCTCGATTGTTTCAATTGAATGAGGCCTTTGCATTGGACGCTGATGGCTTGAATGACGCTTTGAAAAATGAAGCTTTGAAGTCCTGCGCACCGCAAGAGTTGTTGTCCAAAGGCTGGGTTTCCCCTTTTGGATCAGAAAGTGAAGTGTATGTGTGGCAGAGTGGCGATGCCTTGCTGTTTTGTCTGGGCATGGAAGAAAAAATCTTACCGGCAGCAGCGGTCAATCACCAATTGAATCAACGCTTGGAAAGCATCAAGGCGGAAACGGGTCAGAAACCCGGCCGCAAACAACAAACAGACATGAAGCAACAGCTGATGATGGAAATGTTGCCTCAGGCATTTGTCAAACCCAGACAGGTGTTTGCCTATTTGGATTTGAAATTGGGTATGTTGGTTGTGGACACCGCCAGCCAAAATGCGGCTGAAGAATTGGTCAATCATATGCGCCACACTTTGGGCTCTTTCAAGGTTTCAGCTTTTGGGCCCTCATCTTCTGTGGCACAGGTGATGACGCATTGGGTGACGCACGCCAAAGCAGATGGTGGTTTTGAGTTGGATTCTGAAATTGTGCTGGAAACCTTGGACGAAAACAAAGGCGTGGTGCGTGGGCGCAACATCGAACACTTGGATGACCAAATGCAACAGCACATAGACAATGGGTACTTGGTGACTTCGTTGGGTCTGGTGTTCAATGACCGAATGGACCTGGTGTTGGGTCATGATTTGGGTGTCAAAAAGATCAAATTCACCGACTTGGTGATGGACCAGATGGAAGAAACCGGCTTGGAAGACGAGTTTCAAATTTTGGACACCAAATTCACCTTGTTTTCACTGGAAATTCGAGCCATGCTTGAAGCCTTGTTTGGTGTGTTCAAACAGCCAGAATGATGGACACAGCGCAATGGGAGTCGGTGTTTGAGCAGCATGTGGCGGGAATCCAAGCCGCGGACGCGGGTCACGACATCAAACACAGCAAGCGGGTGGTGAAAACAGCCAAACAGCTGGCCCATGAAGAACAGGCTGAGTTGGCCATCGTCTTACCTGCGGCATGGCTGCATGATTGTGTCCAAGTGGCCAAAGACTCGCCGTTGCGCTCAAAGGCCTCGAAGTTGGCAGCTGTTGAGGCCAAAAAGTTGCTCAGTGATTGGGGCTATCCGAATGATTACCTTGAAGCGATTGCACATGCCATAGAGGCGCACAGTTTTTCGGCCAATGTGCCTTGTAAAACATTGGAAGCCCAAGTGGTTCAAGATGCCGATCGGATGGATGCTTTGGGTGCGATTGGCACGGTGAGGACCTTGTTGGTGGGGCAATCTTTCGGTAATCCATTGCTGGCTGACAATGACCCTTTTTGTCTTGAACGAACACCCAATGATCAGACTTCTGTCATCGATCATTTTTACACCAAATTACTGAAACTCAAAGATTCCTTTCAAACCCAATCGGCCCGAGCAGAAGCGCAAAAGCGGCATGATTTCATGTTGTCTTTTTTGAAACAGTTAGCACATGAAACTGGAGATTGATAAGATAGATCACATGAGAAAGGGTATATTGATTGGCTTGCTGTTTTGTCTGGGTGTGGCTCAAGCCAGTAACAGTGATTTGTTGAAACAGCGGAAACTTTTTGGCCAACTGTATGCAGCTGCACTCAATGGACAACATGCTCAAGTCAACCAAAAGCGGAGCCAATTATCGGGTTATGTCCTAGAGCATTACCTGAACTATGCCAAGATCCGCCACGACCTGACTCAAAATCCCGGTAAAAAAACCGATCAGGCCATCGCAGATTTCAAAAAGCAGCACCCCAACAGTCCTTTGAATCGGCGACTCAATAGCGCACGCATCAATGCCTATGGTGGGCGTTCCATGTGGAGCGAATACTTGAAATGGCACAATGGATTGGATTCAGGAAAAAAGCAGTGCTGGTATTTACGGGCCCGTCTGGCGACTCAAAAAATCCAAGGTTTGGCGCCCTTGGTCAAAGCCATGTGGATGTCGGGTTTGTCGGCACCGCAAGCCTGTGACCCGGTTTTTTCATGGTGGAAGCAACAAGGACACATGACGGATGCTTTGATTGAAGAACGCATCAAGTTGGCATTTGAAAAAAACAATTTCAGCCTGATGATTTACCTCAAATCCCAATTGGCCCAGGCACCTGCTTGGGTGGATCGTGGCATCGAGTTGGCGAAAACGCCTGAACATGGTTTGCGCCAGGCAGGCACTTGGTCCAGTGATGCCACCACCCGTTGGTTGATTGAAAAAGCGGCTTATCGGATGGCATCCAAACAGCCCATGACATTGAATAGTTTGTGGCCAACCATCAACCAGGCACATGCCTTAGACAGGGGGCAAAAACAAAGGGTGGAACGTCGCATGGCTTTGTTTGCGGCGACGGACTACGACCCATGGTCCATTGGCGCCATGAATCAACTACCTGCTTATTTACAGGATGCTCAAATCAAGGCTTGGATTGTCCGTTACCATTTGTACCATGGTGATTGGCCAGCGGTTTTGGCTGGCTTACAAAAAATGGACGCCAGCCAGGTTGACAAAGACAATTGGCAGTACTGGTTGGCAAGGGCTTATGCCAAAACAGGTCAAGCTGCACTGGCCAAGCCGATCTTTAAAAAGCTCAGTTCGAAAACCAATTATTATGGTTTCTTGTCAGCAGACCACCTGCGCAGCAGTTACGCCTTATGTCAACAAAGCACCGTCACGCCCAACCCCAATTACCAAGCATCTCCAGGCATAGAACGGGCGATTGAGTTACATCACTTGGGCATGATGTATTTGGCCCGCAGTGAGTGGAACATCGCTTTCAAAGGCCTGTCGAGGGCAGACAAACAGGCCCTGAGTGAACGGGTCATGGCGGAAGGCTGGTATGCCAAGGCCATAGCAATCATGGCCAACATGGGTCAATGGAACAACTACCATTTGCGTTATCCCATTGCCCATGACCAAAGAATCAAAAAATACGCTTCAGGCAGCCCTGTTTTGCCTCAGTGGGTGATGGCCATCATTAAACAAGAAAGCGCTTGGACCAAAGACGCAGTCTCTCATGCCAACGCCCATGGCTTGATGCAGTTGCTGCCCAGTACAGCGACTCGGTTGATGCAACAATTGGGGCTGACTTACAAAAACGAGTCGCAATTACACCAACCCGATTTGAACATACAATTGGGCATCCATTACCAGAAAAACCTGTTCAAACAATTCAACCACCCGATATTGGCTGCCGCTGCTTACAATGCAGGAGAGGGCAAGTCTGAGGATTGGTCTGTGGATTTTCCCACATCACCTGATGTGTGGTTAGAAACCATCCCCTACAAAGAAACGCGTGGCTACGTGACCAAAATACTGTCCAACGTCACCATCTACGATTGGTTGATGAATGGCCAACCCAAACGCATCAGTCACTGGATGCCGACCATGCCGGTCAACCAAGCTTCAGTGAAACCCTGGCCTTCGTCCACTGTGGCGAAGCAACTGGCCCCTGTGGTGACTTGTTCGCCATGAGTGGTGAAACGTATTTGGTGGGTGGTGCCGTGCGAGACCAATTGTTGGGCTTGCCGATCAAAGACCGGGATTTTGTGGTGGTGGGCTCATCACCTGAAGCCATGATGGCCCAAGGGTTCCTGCCTGTGGGCAATGATTTCCCCGTATTTTTGCACCCAGAAACCAAAGACGAATATGCCCTGGCCAGAACCGAGCGCAAAAGCGGCGTGGGTTATCACGGTTTCATGTTCAATACCGACCCAACGGTGACTTTGGAAGATGATTTGCTGCGCAGGGATTTGACCATCAATGCCATGGCCATGGATGCGAATGGCCAGTTGATTGACCCACATGGTGGTGCCCAAGACATTGAAAACAAAGTGCTTCGTCATGTTTCACCGGCCTTTGCAGAAGATCCTTTGCGGGTGCTTCGGGTGGCTCGCTTCATGGCGAGGCTGGCACCCATGGGGTTCACCATCCACCCAGACACCCTGGCCATGATGAAAACCCTGGTGGACTCAGGTGAGATCAAAACCTTGGTGGCTGAACGGGTGTGGCAAGAAATCAAGAACAGCCTCAACACCGCACAACCCTCGGCTTTTTTCACCACATTGCGAGAGTGTGGCGCCTTGGCGGTGCTGTTGCCAGAAATCGACTGCCTTTGGGGTGTGCCACAAACCAAACAATGGCACCCTGAAATCGACACAGGTATTCACGCCATGCTGGCCATAGACCAAGCCAAAGACCTGGACAATGTGGTGGCCTATGCCGTCATGGTCCATGATTTGGGCAAGGGCATCACACCAGACCACATCTTGCCCAGTCACAAAGGCCATGAAGCCGCCGGTGTGCCTTTGGTCAAAGCGGTGTCTGATCGCTTGAAGGTGCCCAAAGATTACAAGGACTTGGCCATCAAAGTGTGTCGTTGGCACCTGCATTCACACACCATCATGGAGCTGAAAGCCAGAACCATTGATAAATTGTTCCAATCACTGGATGCCTACCGCCAACCACAGAACCTGGAAAACTTTGTGTTGGCTTGCCAGGCTGATGCCACCGGACGTTGGGGTGATGAATTCAAAACCTACCACCAAGCCGATCAGGTTCGATCCTTGTTTCAAGCCGCCCAAAACATCGATCAAAAAGCCATCGTCGCCGAATACCAAGCCAAAGGCCACCAAGGCATAATGCTGGGCCAAGCCATCCGTCAAGCAAGGATTGCGGCCATCAAAGTGGCAAAACAATCCCTCGAATAATCAATATTTGGCCTTTTTTGAACCAAAGGTCACAAAACTACAATTCTTAAAACATGATGTTATTTGAAGATTTAAAAGAAAAATACCTGACGCTTGTGAAAAGTTTGGACGCAAAGGTGGATGCCTTGTTTGACAAAAATCCAACCCTTGTGAAGTTCGATGGAGTCAAAGTTGAACAAAGGGGTGGTGGTAAGTTGAGAATCGTTCTTGAGACCTTGTATAAGAAAATTTCTCACACGTTCTTTTTTACTTTGTTTTTTGGCTTCCTTATTTTTGGACAGCTGATCAGTTCAGATCACATGCCAACCCAAGCGTTTTTTTTGGGTTGGACATTCTGGCTGCTGTTCATCACCTATGTTGTGGTATTGATCTATGTATGGCTGCCTGTTTATCTAGAGTTTGATGACCGCAACCAATCTGTTTTGATCAGGTCAGGTTGGATCAATGTTTTCAGAAGAAAGCCGTTGTCATATCTTGATATCAATGGTTGGTACTTACAAAAAAAAGACTTCAAAACCCGATCAGGCAGAACCGTCAAAAGGTACTTGTTCTCGAACCAACTTCACACCGGAAAAAACACCCCGCTATTTTCTGTTGTTGGGCGCACCTGGGGAGAAAAAGTCAAAGAAGTCATTGAGTTAAACACAGGGGTCATTTGGAAACCAGGCAGGGGTTCCGTCAGGAAGTGGTGAATGATTGCTTGGCTGGTTCAAGTCAAACCCATTTGTGATTCAAGCGGGCATGGCGTTCAGCTTGAGCCAGTACTTTGGCCACATGAATCTTGTGGTCCACCATGTTACAGTGATGACAAGCGTTTAAAAAAGGAGGAGTCATGAATTGCACTCAATGTTCATCTGGTGTGTTGAAGCCAAGCTTCATCGATGGTTTGTTCAGGGCCCACACATGCACCCACTGCGGTGGCAACTGGATTTTGATTGAAGATTTCGTGACGTGGAAAGAGCGCAATCCTGATCACGAATTCACCGAAGAGCCAGATTGGCAGGCGGAAGCCATTGAAGACACCCGTGAGGCCTTGTTGTGTCCCGTTTCTGGCGGTTTCATGACCAAGTTCAAAATCACCGCACAAAGCGAACACAGGATAGACTACAGTGCTTCTGTGGGCGGCATATGGTTGGACAAAGGAGAATGGGACTTGCTCAAGTCAGCAGGATTGGCCAGCACTTTGAACCGCATCGTGACCCGCCACTGGCAACGCAACATCGTCAAAGAATCCAGCAAAGAGTCGTTTGAAGGGATTTACCTCGCAAAATTCGGTCAACCGGGCTATGAAAAAATCAAAGCGATGAAAGCCTGGTTGGATGAACAGCCCAACAAAGCCGATTTAAGGGCTTACCTGTTGACCAAAGACCCGTACTCATTGTTTTAGTGTAGTGTCCTGAACTTGGATAGGTTATCAGAAGTCATCAAATGCGCCAAGACAAGGCGCAGCTTGCAGACAATGGTTTATCACTTATTAAGTGGTGCAACGCCGTATTGGGGCATTTGAAGGCTTC
>JAUHZH010000215.1 GCA_030426065.1 Gammaproteobacteria bacterium | reverse complement strand
GCCGACGCTAATGGCGTCCCATGGCGAGAACAGCACGAAGTTCGGCATCGATGGTGATCCGGGCAGGCGCTGGTCCACGGGAACGCCCATGGTTAACGGCATGTGGTTTGTCGTGGATTTGGGTTGGCAGAAGACGGTGACGGTGCGGCGTTGCGAGCCGATTTTGCCAGCCATGGCGGTTTGGATGACATGATCGTCAATGTGCCGGGTTTTGCTGGCGCACCGGTGTTCGACCCGATGCAGCAAAGCACGGTGGTTTACGACTTGGATCCGAACAACCACCGTTACTTCAGTTACGCTACCATGGTGATCCCATCCAATGATGCGTTCGTTGGCAATGATGATGCGATGGCATACCCTTTGTTCAATGCCCAGGGTGAATTTGCGGGCCCCATTTCTTTTGTGGTTTATGGTAACCAAGTGCTGGATGCAGGCACCGAGGCCAACACCGAAACCGATGCCGCGTTTTTGAACCAAATGGCACCAGACACCGGCAGCGCCACGCAGGACGGCGTGGCATTGCACCCCGGTTTCAATGGTTCACTCGGCCACCCCAATGGCACACCAGTCAATATTTTGGGGGCCACTTTGCCACCGGGTACGACCTTGGATCCTGTACATGGTGACTTCACCCAAGCAGGCCATGCTTTGATGCGCATCACCATCAGCGAAGCCAGCACGCCTTTGCGGGTCAGCATCAAGAACACCAGTGCCGAAGGCGGCACGTTCATGACACCTTTCTGGTTGGGTTTCCATGACGGTTCTTATGATCTTTTCGATGCCGGTGACACCGCATCTGTGGCTTTAGAGCGGGTGGCAGAAGATGGCTCTTTCGCTGACTTGAACAATGATTTTGATGCATCCGGTGCCGGTTTGGGCATGATGTTGACCGATCCTGAAGGGTTCGCAGGTGCACCCCTGTTCGATCCGGGCATGAGTGAGTCGGCAGTGGTTCATGTCAACCCAGCACAAAACCGTTACCTGTCATACCTGTCCATGGTGTTGCCTTCCAACGATGCCTTTGTTGGTAATGACCACCCCATGGCCTATCCGTTGTTCAATGACGCCGGTGTTTTTGTTGGGCCCGTCCGCATTCGGATCAATGGTGCCGGCGTTTGGGATGCAGGAACCGAAGCCAACACCGAATCTGATGCGGCTTTCTTTGACCAATCAGCGCCTGACACCGGCGTTGCGACCAGTGACGTGATCACCCAGCACCCAGGTTTCAATGGTTCAGTTGGAAACCCCAACGGCAGCCCACAACAGTTTTTGGGTGGCACCAATGGGCCAGGAATCGCTTTTGATCCCGAAGCCGCAGATTTCACCATTCCGGGCAACCAAGTGACCGAAATCCGAGTGTCTGAATTGGTTGACGGTGGTTTCAGTGGCACTTGGTACAACCCGCAACGCAGTGGACATGGCTTTGTCATTGACGTCACCAGCAACCCCAATGGTGTCGGTACCCGTGCCATGGTTTCATGGTACCACTACCAAGCCGATGGCTCTGGCGATCAACTGTGGTTGGTGGGCACGGGTCCAGTGGTTGGGGACACAGCCATCGTCGATTTGTCGATGACATCTGGTGCCCAGTTTGGTGAAGACTTCAACAGTGCTGATGTCAACATCACCCCATGGGGACAATTGAAAATTCAGTTCACCGATTGTGCTCATGCCACCATCAGCTACGACTCTGAATTCGAAGATTTTGGTTCAGGCAGTGAGCCCCTGGTGAGGTTAACTTCTGGTCCAGCCGGATACATGGGCGCGTGTCAACTTTGACCGGTTCATCCTTCCCACCACAGGCGTCAAATCATTGAGTTGGTTTGGCGCCTGAGCCATTCTCAGAAAAATTATGAAAGCAAACCCATACCACACCTTTCTTTTACACCACGGCATGAAACAAAAAGCCGAACACACTGGAGAGGAGGGTCACGTGAACAACAAAAAAATCTTGGTGATAGAAGATGAAGTGGACATCGCACAACTGATACACATTCACCTGTCTGACATCACACCAGACATCACACTGATTCATGATGGCGAACAGGCCATGCGGTGGATCCAAAAAGACCATTGGGACGCCATTTTACTGGACATCAAATTACCCAAAGTGGATGGATTGGCATTGTGCCGCCTGATCCGGGCCGAAAACAAACAGGTCCCAATCTTGATGCTGACGGCCAAATCCACTGAGTTGGATCGGGTCCTGGGATTGGAATTGGGTGCCGATGATTACCTGACCAAGCCATTCAGTGTTTTGGAACTGGTGGCCCGAGTCAAGGCCTTGTTGCGACGAGCTGACGCTTGCACCTTGGCCAATGAAAATGAAACCCAACCCATCACCTGCGAAGGCATGGTGATCAACCCCAGCCAAAGGTCGGTGACGGTGGATGGCAGTGAAGTCAAATTGACGGCCAAGGAATTTGATTTGTTGCATTTTTTCGCCAAAAATCCGGCCCGCGTTTACAACCGGAGCCAATTGCTGGATCGGGTTTGGGGCTATGGCCACGAAGGTTATGAACACACAGTGAACTCCCACATGAATCGCTTGCGATCAAAAATAGAGACCGACAACCAGCACCCCAAATTCATTGAAACGGTTTGGGGTGTGGGTTATAAATTCATTGCCCACCACACGGCCCATTGAACATGTCATTAAGTAAAAAATTATCATGGCTTCTGATGGGCTTGTTTTTGCTCATCGGTGTGGTTTTGGCCTATATCATCCGCATCACCACGGTCCAATACAACCTGGAAATCACCCAGCGCCTGAATGGTTCTATAGCGATGTATGTGGCGGCGGAGGAACAACTGATTGAGAACGGTCAGCACAACGAAGCCGCGATCAAAAGGTTGGCTGAACGGGCGATGGTGATCAACCCCACCGTTGAAGTGTATTTATTGGATGCAGCAGGTCGCATCCTGAGCCACAACATCCCTGATGAAGCGGTGCTACAGCGTACCATTCCATTGGATGGCATCCAGGCATTCATGCAAGCCGATGCCAAGCGTCCGCTGCTCAGTTTGGACCCAAGGAGCCCCGATAACCACAAAGCTTTTTCAGCCGCAGAGGTGCGACACAATGGCGAGCTGGAGGGTTATGTGTATGCCATTCTGGGTGGTCAGGCCTATGAACAACTGGCCAAAGACATCAGTCAAAACTACATCCTGCAAGTGGCCTTGGCCAGCATCGTGGCTTTGTTGTTGATGGGTTTCATATTGGCTTGGTTGATGGTCAAGGTGTTGACCCAACCATTGAAAAAACTGACCCATGCGGTGGTCCAGTTTCAGCAAAGTGAAACCACCGAATCAGGTTTGGCAGCGGGGGATGAAATCGCTGTGCTGGAACAAGCCTTCAGCGACATGAAAGCCCGCATCAACCAACAAATGAACCAAATCAAAGCCGCCGATCAAAACCGCAGGGACCTGATCAGCAACGTGTCACATGACTTGAGGACACCTTTGGCTTCGGTACAAGGCTACTTGGACACCTTGGTCATCAAAGGCGATGCTTTGAGTGACGCCGAAAAAACGCAATTCATGGCCACCGCCAGCAAGCATTGTCAGCGATTGAACCAATTGGTGGGAGATTTGTTTGAGTTGTCTAAACTCGACTCCTTGGCCATCAAGCCCAAGATGGAGCCGTTTTCAATGGCCGAATTGATGCAAGATGTGAGCATGGCCTTCCAGCATCAATGCAGTGAACGTCAAATCACCATGAAAGTGTCCGTGCCTGACAGGCCATGTGAAGTGGTGGCTGACATTGGTTTGATGCAAAGGGTGTTGGAAAACTTGATTGGCAACGCCGTCAAGCACACGGAAGCTGGTGGTCAAGTGTCATTGAAACTGCATGCCAAAGACCATGCCTTCCAAGTGGAAGTGGCCGACACAGGCTGTGGCATCAGCGAGGCCGAGTTGCCCCACATTTTTGAGCGCCTGTACCGCGCAGAGAACAGCGCAACCAGCATGAGCAATTCTTCCGGATTGGGTTTGGCCATCGTCAAAAAAATCATCGAGTTGCACAACAGCAGCATCCAAGTGGTCAGTCAGCTGGGTCGAGGCAGCGCCTTCACGTTTGAGGTGCCGCGTTTGGCCTGAAACCATTGATCACCGGCCTCAAATAATTCTGAAAACCATTGTGTAATGCCAGGGGTGGCGATAGAATGCGCGCCATCCAAGGGGTGGTTTTTACCTGAGATGGCACTTTAGATGACACTGTGTCGAACCCTTAGAACCTGATCCGGTTAACACCGGCGTAGGAATGGGTAACATACACAACGCCATAACCGGGTCTCTGTTTAACAAAGATTATTCGAGATCCTATACATGAAAAAGACGATTCTTTTTACCGCATTGGCTTTCAATGCACCTGCCTTGTTTGCACAAGACGACAGCCCTGAACAGTTGGACGAACTGACCGTAACGGCTGATTTGCGTGAAGACACCACCGTTAGAGAAATTGCCACATCAGTTGCAGTCATAGATGAAGAAACCATCAAACAAGCCGGTAACCAACATTTTGAAGAGCTGATGGGTTTGGTGCCAAACCTCAATTGGTCTGGCTCAACTTCACGTCCACGCTATTTCCAAATCCGCGGTATCGGTGAACGTTCACAATACCAAGGTGCGCCTAACCCTTCTGTTGGTTTTATCATCGATGACATGGACTTCACTGGCATCGGTGGTGTGGCC
>JAUHZH010000214.1 GCA_030426065.1 Gammaproteobacteria bacterium | reverse complement strand
AGGCCCAAATGATGACGCACCTGCGACCTACTCATGATCCACCCCTGTGGTGACCGTTGCCTGTTCAGGCCAAACCAAAAAAACTTCCGTCAATCGTTCAAAGTTGACATAAGGATCCGCTTCTGCGGTTTGGAACATGCGGTTCTCTGTTAAGCTCAGTGAGGTCACTTCGGCGATCTTCAGGCCACGGGGAAAGCGGTTGCCAAAACCCGATGTCACCAGCACATCGCCACTTTGGATGTCGGCACTGATCGGGATTTCATTCAAAAGCAAGGTGTCTTGGTGACCATGGGCTGCATCGGTCAACAGGATGACATGTGATGATTGTGCCGAAACCACATCCACTTGACCTATGACACCGGTCAAACCAATCACTGCTTGGCCAACAAAAACGCCATCGCTGCTGCCTTGGTTGATGATGATGTGGTGCCTTCTTTCGTTCAGATTGATGTTGGAAACAAACGCCACTGAAGTCGATAAGGGGGATTCTTGGCGGGCGCCCAACAATTCACGCAACCTGTGGTTTTCTGCCACCAAGGTGGTGTTTTGTTGGACTTTGAGCTGGGCTTCAATCAATTGTTGCTTGAGTTGTGTGTTTTCTTCAATCAACAATTGCTGACGTGACAAAGCCAGCTCGGTGACTTGATAAATCGATTGTGGCCATTCCACCATTTTAATCAATGGCAAGGCCAAGTAAGACAATCCGTCCCTGATCGGTTGGGCGATGGCGCGGTTTTTGTCCGCCACCATCAGCATCAAGCAGATCAGTTCCAGTAACAGGAATTTGAATAAATGGGAATGGGCCAGGCCTCTGTTTTTATGTAAGGGCTCCATCAAACAACAGTGTCACCCAAATCAGCGGAACGGTGCAAAAAAGTCAGAACCTTCCTCGTCGATGATTTCCAGTGCTTTACCACCGCCGCGGGCGACACAAGTCAAAGGATCTTCAGCCACAAAAACAGGCAAGCCCGTTTCTTCCATCAACAGTTTGTCCAAATCTTTCAGCAAGGCGCCACCACCGGTCAGCACAATGCCTTGTTCTGCAACATCGGCACACAGCTCAGGTGGTGTTTGCTCCAAAGCCACTTTGACAGCAGATACGATGCCGGTCAGGGGTTCATGCAAGGCTTCCAGTGCTTCGTTGTTGGTCATGGTGAATTTGCGTGGCACACCTTCTGCCAGGTTACGTCCAGAAACTTCCAAAGAAATTTCTTCAGCGGCTGGGTAGGCACAGCCAATTTCGTGTTTGATGCGTTCGGCGGTTGACTCACCGATCAATGTGCCGTAGCTGCGACGGACATAGGAAATGATGGATTCATCGAATTTGTCTCCACCAATTTTGACCGAAGCCGAATAAACAATGCCGTTCAAGGACAGTACCGCCACTTCAGATGTACCACCACCGATGTCGAGCACCATGGAACCACGGGCTTCATGGATTGGGATGCCAGCACCGATCGCTGCGGCCATCGGTTCTTCAATCAAAAACACCTCAGCAGCACCTGCACCTGACGCCGACTCTTCAATCGCGCGGCGCTCCACTTGTGTTGAACCACAGGGCACACAAATCAATACGCGACAAGAAGGCTTAAGCCATCGGTTGGCGTGGACTTTGCGAATGAAGTGTTGCAACATGGCTGCGGTCATGTCGAAATCAGCGATCACACCGTCTTTCAGGGGGCGGATGGTTTGGATGTTACCAGGAGTTCTGCCCAGCATCATTTTGGCATCGATACCCACCGATGCGATTTGTGGTGTGCCGCGGCCTTTGTCCAATCGAACAGCCACCACCGAAGGTTCATTCAATACGATGCCATGATCGCGCATGAACACCAATGTGTTGGCGGTTCCCAAGTCAATGGACAAATCATTTGAAAATAGGCTTCTGAATTTTTTTAACATGGGTGTAATTGGTTTCTTTTCTACAGACCAATCTGTGATAAAGGAATCAAGCAAAGGTCTTTGGTATATGGCATAATGGCGCGCTGTTGTGGGCGCCGAAACAAGCGCCGAATTATAGCGCATAGATACGTGATATATGTCAATAAATCGTAAAGAATTAAAAGAAATAGCGGACTTGGCCAAGCTGAATGTGACGGACGTCACACTGGACAGTTTGAATGATTCCATGAATGAAATCATGGACATGATCGATGCCATGAACCAAGTCGATGTCTCAGGAGTGGCACCCATGGCCCATCCCATGGATGCCAAACAGGTACTCCGAGCCGACACCGTGACGGACACCAACCACCAACAAGATTTGTTGCCTTTGTCATCTGCAGCCGATGACGAACACTATTTGGTACCCAAGGTGATCGAATGATACAGTCCTCCATCCGCGCCATGGCCGACATGTTGCGCAGCAAACAAATCAGCGTCGCCGAGCTTTGTTCGATTTATTTCGATCGCGCTCAGGCGTTCAATGAGCAAACCGGTGCCTTGCTCTCAATCAATGACGACATCAGCCCACAAGAGTTGATCCAGGCTGAACAGGCTTTGTCCAATGACAGCCACCTGTTGGCAGGTGTCCCTTTGGCACACAAAGACTTGTTCTGTACACAAGGTGTGACCACCACGTGTGGATCCAACATGTTGGCGAACTTTGTCCCGCCTTATGACGCCACTGTGGTGGCTCAGTTGAAAAACCAAGGCATGATCACCGTGGCCAAAGCCAACATGGACGAGTTTGCCATGGGTTCATCGAATGAACACTCGGCTTTTGGCCCGGTGAAAAATCCATGGGATTTGTCCCGTGTTCCAGGTGGTTCGTCCGGTGGTTCAGCAGCGGCGGTGGCCGCGCGCATGGTGCCTGTGGCGACTGCCACCGACACCGGTGGCTCGATCAGGCAACCGGCGGCTTTTTGTGGCATCACGGGCGTTAAACCCAGCTACGGTCGGGTCTCACGTTACGGCATGGTGGCATTCGCTTCGAGTTTGGATCAGGGTGGTGTGATGGCCAGCAGTGCCGATGACTGTGGATTGGTGCTCTCCGCCATGACGGGCCATGATGCGATGGATTCAACATCACATCCCGACGCCGCATGGCAGTGGCAAGCACCACAAGGTGATGAGCTCAAAGGCATGAAAGTGGGCATCATCAGTGATTGGATTGATGGCCTGCAGGACGAAGCCATTAAAAACAGCACCTTAGAAGCCATCGAAACGCTCAAAACTCAGGGTGCCGAACTGGTGGAAGTGGATTTGCCGCATGCCCATTTGGCTGTGGCCGCATATTACGTCATCGCACCGGCCGAATGTTCGTCGAATTTGTCGCGCTTTGACGGTGTCCGGTATGGTCACCGCAGTGCATCGGCCGTTGATTTAGAGCAAATGTACATCAACAGCCGCAGTGAAGGTTTTGGTGAAGAGGTGCAAAAGCGCATCATGTTGGGTACTTGGGCACTGTCCTCGGGTTATTACGATGCCTATTATCTGAAAGCCCAAAAGATCCGCCGATTGATCTCACAAGATTTCCAAAAAGCTTTTCAACAAGTCGATGTCATCGCTGCGCCGGTTTCTCCGGAAGTGGCGTTCAAATTGGGTGAAAAAAGTGATGGCGTCAGCATGTACCAAGCCGACGTGTTCACCATCCCGGCTTCTTTGGCTGGATTGCCTTGTTTGTCCATGCCCATCGCGCCAGCGCATGGCTTGCCTGTGGGCTTGCAACTGATCGGGCGTTATTTTGGTGAGCAAGACATTTTGGGCTTGGCCCATCAGTTCCAACAAGCCACCCAGTGGCACCAAGCGATGCCGGAGGCCTACTTATGAGCGCCATCAAAGCCGGTTGGGAGATGGTCATCGGCCTCGAGATCCATGTCCGCCTTGACACCGAAAGTAAATTGTTCTCAGGCATGAAAGCCAGCTACGGAGCGACGCCGAACAGTCAAGTGAGTTTTCTCGATGCGGCATTGCCCGGTACCTTGCCGGTGGTCAACCAAAAGGCATTGGCCTATGCCATCAGGTTCGGCCTGTCGGTCGATGCTGACATTGCCGAAGAAACCATTTTTGCCCGAAAAAATTACTTTTACCCCGACTTGCCCAAAGGCTACCAAATCAGCCAAATGGATCACCCCATTGTCGGGAAAGGCCAGATTGAAATCACCACCGATGAAGGCAGCAAAGTGATCAACATCACCCGTGCCCATTTGGAAGAAGACGCCGGTAAATCGGTCCACGACAAGTACGATCAGTTTTCTGCCATCGACTTGAACCGAGCGGGCACGCCATTGATAGAAGTGGTTTCAGAGCCAGAAATGTGCAATGCCAAAGAAGCGGTGGCTTACATGCGGGCCATTTACACCCGCGTCACCCATTTGGGCATTTGTGACGGCAACTTGCAAGAAGGTTCCTTCCGCTGTGATGCCAACGTTTCGGTGCGAAAAATCGGTGATGAACAACTGGGCACACGCGCTGAAATCAAAAACCTGAATTCGTTCCGGTTCATTGAAAAAGCGATCAACTTTGAAGCCAAACGCCAAATCGCCTTGATTGAATCAGGTGGGTCGGTGGTGCAAGAAACCCGACTGTTTGATGCGGAATCCGGTGAAACCCGTTCCATGCGCAGCAAAGAAAATGCCAACGATTACCGCTATTTTCCTGATCCGGATTTGTTGCCCATCACGGTGACTGCTGAAATGATTGAAGCGCAAAAAGCTTTGCTGCCTGAATTTCCCGCGGAGAAAAAAGCCCGCTATGTCGAC
>JAUHZH010000213.1 GCA_030426065.1 Gammaproteobacteria bacterium | reverse complement strand
TGGCATCGGTTCAAATCAGTGATTTGGGACTGGTCAAATTGTCAGCCAACTGGATGGCTGCCAGCTCACAACCCGGAGAGTACCAAGCCTTGTATGAAGCCGTTGAAGCCATTGGCATGTCATTGTGTCCTGCTTTGGACATCGGCATCCCGGTGGGCAAAGACTCCATGTCCATGCACACTTCTTGGCAAGACCAGGGTCAAGACAAGTCGGTCACTGCGCCCATGTCGCTGGTGATTTCGGCATTCGCTCCGATCAATGACGTCACAGCGCACGTCACGCCCCAACTGTCTGGTGAAGCGGACAGTCCTTTGTATTTAATTGACTTGTCTCGAGGACAAAATCGATTGGGTGGTTCGGTGTATTATCAAACTCAAAACCAAATGGGCGAAACATCCGCTGATTTGGATGCGCCTGAAACTTTGAAAGCGTTTTTCGAATTGATGCAGAAGGCCCATGATGCCGGTGCTTTGCATGCCTATCATGACCGCTCAGATGGTGGTTTGGTGGCGACTTTGGCAGAAATGGCGTTTGCTGGTCACTGTGGTTTGAATTTCACTTTGCCGGAAATCAATGACGGAATTTTGTTCAGCGAAGAGCCCGGTGCAGTGGTCGAAGTGAAAGCAGCTTGGCGTGAATCCTTTTTGGAATGGGCCAAAGCGTTGGGGCTTGCTGATGCCATCAGACAAGTGGCCACAATCAATGACAAAAAAGTCATTCACATCAACAATGACATGGAATGGCCTTTGGCTGAGTTGGAACGCATTTGGGCCAAACCCAGCCACCTGATGGCTCGCCACAGGGACAACCCCGCCATGGCTGACCAGGAGTTTGAACAAATCAAAGCCGATGATCCTGGGATCAGGCCGTTGACTAAATTCGATTACAGCTCCTCACAAATCAAGCCTTACATTAACAACAGCAAGCCCAAAATGGCGGTGTTGCGAGAACAAGGTGTCAATGGCCAAAATGAAATGGCCGCGGCATTCATGCGAGCCGGTTTCGATTGTGTTGATGTCCACATGTCAGATTTATTGAACGGACAAAAAGAGCTGTCACAATTCCAAGGCTTGGTGGCCTGTGGTGGTTTTTCTTATGGTGACGTGTTGGGCGCTGGTTTGGGTTGGGCCAAAACCATATTGTTCAACCGACCTTTGAGACAACAATTTGAAGCGTTTTTTGGAGATGCCAATAAATTCGCTTTGGGCGTATGTAATGGTTGCCAGATGCTGTCAGGCTTGCGTGAATTGATTCCTGGTGCCGATCATTGGCCGGATTTTGTCCGCAACCAATCTGAGCAGTTCGAAGCCCGTTTTTCACAATTGGAAATTGCAGCAGGCAATGCCATGTTCTTCGAAGGCATGGCCGGTGCACGCATTCCTGTCGCGATTGCGCATGGTGAAGGCCGGGCCCAATTCGGCCGACAAGGTGTCAACCCAACGGTGATCGCGGCACAATACATCGACAACCACGGTCAAGCGACCCAGGTGTATCCGCACAACCCCAACGGTTCAACAGAAGCGGTGGCTGCGGTCACCAATGCATCGGGTAACATCATGGCCATGATGCCACACCCAGAGCGGGTGTTCAGAACGGCACAAATGTCGTGGGCACCTGAAGGCTGGGGTGAAAATTCACCTTGGATGCGGATGTTTTATAACGCCAGAAAATTCGTGGGTTAATGAAATCACCGATCAAACACCTGTTCGTCAGTTCGGCACTCTATTTGCCGTTGTGTTTTTTCGTTTGGTTTTTTGCTGCGGGTGTTTTGGTTTTGCCATGCAAATGGCTGTTGGACGCAGCACTGCAGTGGTGGCAGTCGGATTTGTTCAGTGACGTCAGTCAGCGCTACTATTGGTTGACGGTGGAAACCTTGATTTTTCCATCGCAGTCTGTTCAGGGCCAGGAAGATCGGTTGGCGTTGCTCGATGTCACAGTCAACCCCATGATTTATGGGTATGGACTGGCCTTGTTTTCAGGTTTGACCCTATCTACTCCGACTTTGCGCTGGTCACAACGGGTTTGGCAAATCTTGTTGGCCTATGGACTCGTGGTTTTGATCCAATCATTCGGGTGCTTTTGGCAAACCGTCAAAATACTGATGCTCGAAGCCGGTGACGATGCCCAACAAGCCATATTGGATACCGGCATGGGGCCAGAGTGGGTGGCTGGCATGTACCAGTTGTCATACTTGATTTTACCGGCCATATTGCCGGTGGTGTTGTGGATCTTGTTGAACAGAAAGTTCATCGAGGCATTGACCCACTTCACTGAACAAAGAGAAAATAAAGAACTTTCACCAGACGATCAGGTCTGATGCACAGCAGATTAAGGAATTAACATGTCAGAAGTGACCGAAACAAACATTGAACCAACCGCTCCGGTTGAGCCCATCGAAGAGCCCAAAGGCTTTGAGGTTCGCCTGTGTGAGTATTTGGTCTCTGAAGGGCGCATCAAGGAAGATGACTTGCAACGCGGCATGCGTTTGCACAGGGAAAGCTTCGGGGGTGCCTTGGTGCCTTTGTTGGTTCGATTGGGTTTGGCCTCTGAGCGCGATGTGGCTTTGAGCTTGCATGAATTGATGGACTTGCCTTTGATGGAAGACAAGGACATGCCAGAAACCGCTGGCATCACCACGGACTTCCCCATCCGTTTCATGCGAGAAAGTCAGTTCGTTCCAGTGGCTGAAGACGAAGACCACATTTCGGTGGTGATGGTTTATCCTTATGATGATTATGCCACCAAGGCCATTGCCATGGCAGCCAGGAAACCATTGCAAATCAAAATTGGTATGCCATCGGATGTTGAAAATGCCATCGAGAAGTATTTTGGTGGTGGCAAGTCAGCCATGGGGCAGATTGTTGAAGGCTTATCGAATGAGGGCGGCGAGGAAGAAGACGTTGAGCATTTGAAAGATTTGGCGTCTGAAGCCCCGGTGATTCGATTGGTCAACATGATCATGCAACGGGCCGTGGAATCACGTGCTTCAGACATCCACATCGAGCCATTTGAAAACCGCTTGAAAGTGCGTTACCGGGTTGACGGTGTGCTGCACGAAGTGGAATCGCCTCCAGCCAGATCAACCGCAGCTGTGATTTCAAGAATCAAAATCATGGCCAAGCTGAACATCGCAGAACGGCGCTTGCCTCAAGACGGTCGCATCATGTTGCGGGTCCAAGGCAAGGAGTTGGATTTGCGTGTGTCCACGGTTCCGACCTCGTATGGCGAAAGTGTGGTGATGCGTATTTTGGATCGCGAAAGCATTGTTTTTGATTTCCATCAATTGGGTTTTCGTGACAACACATTGACACCTTTCCTGAAGGTGTTGGAAATGCCGCATGGTATTTTGTTGGTAACCGGCCCCACGGGCAGTGGTAAAACCACCACCTTGTATACGGCCTTGCAACGTTTGAACACCGAAGACCGCAAAATCATCACGGTCGAAGATCCGGTGGAGTATCAGCTCACCGGCATCAATCAAATCCAAGCCAAATCTTCGATTGGTCTGGACTTCTCATCGGCCTTGCGTGCCATCGTTCGTCAAGATCCGGACATCATCATGATCGGTGAGATGCGTGATTTGGAAACCGCACGGATTGCCATTCAATCGGCCTTGACCGGTCACTTGGTGTTGTCCACCATCCACACCAACTCAGCCGCCGGTGGCATCACCCGATTGATTGACATGGGTGTGGAAGATTATTTGCTTACATCAACCATCAATGGCTTGTTGGCCCAGCGCCTGACACGTCGCTTGGATCAAAGCAGCATGGAACGTTACCAAGTCATGCCTGAAATGGCCGAAGAGTTGAAACTTCATGAAATCAGTGAAGAAAAAGAATTTTATTTTTATCGACCACAGCCATCCGATGGCAACCCCACAGGGTACTCAGGGCGTTTGTCGATCCTGGAATGTTTGACCATGAGTGAAGACATCAGGCGCTTGGTCATGAAAGGGGCGACTGCAGGTGAGTTGCAACGCCAGGCGCAAGCCGAAGGGATGCTGACCATGTATCAGGATGGTTTGCTTAAATGTTTGGCTGGTGACACCAGTTTTGAAGAAGTGATCAGGGTCTCGCACGAATAATGGCACAGTATATCTACAAGGCAATCACACCCACGGGTGAACAGTTGGAAGGTCATATGGAAGCCATGACCGAGGCCGAAGTGATTGCTAAAATCCAAGAGGCAGGGAACATCCCTGTGTTGGCCAAAGAGTTGAAAGCGGGTTTTTCATTGGAAAATCTACTGGCATCTCGCAGCAAAGTGACCCAGAAGCAAGTCGGTTTTTTCACTGATCAATTGGCCACGTTATTGAATTCAGGCATGCCACTTGACCGTTCTTTGTCGGTGATGATTGAGCTGGCCGATGATGAGCGCATCAAGACCATGACGGAGCAAATTCGCGATAAAGTCAGGGGCGGGGGTTCTTTGTCCGATGCCCTCGAAGACCAACATGGCGTGTTTTCAACCATGTACACCAACATGGTTCGTGCCGGTGAAATGGGCGGTACCTTGGAACTGTCTTTGCAACGCTTGAGTGACTATTTGAAATCCTCAAAAGAATTGAAGGATTCGGTGGTCTCAGCGATGATTTATCCGGCCATTTTGCTGGTATTGGCGGTGGGCTCCTTGTTTATCTTGTTGGGCAAAGTGGTGCCGAAATTTGAACCGTTGTTTGCCGATGCCAATATTGAGTTACCGCTAATTA
>JAUHZH010000212.1 GCA_030426065.1 Gammaproteobacteria bacterium | reverse complement strand
CTGCCATTGACTTTACCCATCACCTGGGATGACCCCTTTTGGATTATTTTGATGGGCATTGAGCATGAAAGGATCCATTTGGAAACCTCATCGGTGCTGTTGCGACAGTTGGACCCGTCGCACTTGAAGCCCAGTTCCACTTGGTCAAAAACGGCGAACAGCCACCCAGAAGCACCAGAAAACCGGCTTTTGCCCGTGGCACCACAAACCGTCCACCAAAGCAAAGGCACGGCCACCTATGGCTGGGACAATGAATACGGTGACTTGATCACTGAAGTGAAGTCATTCAATGCCAGTCAATACCTGGTCAGTAATCAAGAGTTCATGACCTTTGTGGAAGACGGTGGCTACCAAGATGCCCAATGGTGGAGCGAAGAAGGTGCCCAGTGGCTGGCATTCACCCAGGCACAGCACCCCACTTTTTGGCGGCAACACCAAGGCCAATGGCAATACCGAACACTGACCTCATGGGTCAACATGCCATGGGATTGGCCTGTGGATGTCAACCAGCTGGAAGCCAAAGCCTTTTGTAATTGGCGCTCAGCGCGGACTGGCGAACCCATCCGTCTGCCTTCAGAGGCTGAATGGTATGCACTGTGCCAGCACGTTGACCTGGATAAAGGCCAAACCGTCCCGAACCAAGACGCCAACATCAATCTGGCTCATGGCGCTTCGGCCTGCCCAGTCAACCAACACCTGTTTGGCCCACAACAATTTGGGGATGTGGTGGGCAATGTGTGGCAGTGGACTGAAACCGCCATAGATGCGTTGCCAGGGTTTCAAGTACACCCTGCTTATGATGATTTTTCTGTGCCCACATTTGATGGCCAGCACAACTTAATGAAAGGCGGGTCATGGATCAGCACGGGCAACGAAGCCCTGCCTGAGTCGCGTTACGCCTTCAGGCGGCATTTCTTCCAGCACGCCGGATTCCGGTATGTTGAGTCAGAACATGAGGTTCAGCAGCAATTCAACACCTATGAAACCGATGAATTGATCTCACAATACCTCGAATTCCACTACGGTGCCGAATATTTCGGCGTGGCCAACTTCCCCAAAGCCTGCATCGATGCGGTGGTGCACCACACCCAAAACCACCCGTTTGATCGGGTATTGGACCTGGGCTGTGCTGTGGGGCGCAGCAGTTTCGAATTGGCCAAAGTGGCCAACCACGTGGACGCGGTCGATTTTTCCACACGCTTCATTCGCAACGCCATCAACCTGGTCAAACATGGCAGTGTCAAATACATGATCACCATCGAAGGTGACATCAACGAGCTCAAGCAATTCAATCTGGCCGATTTGCATCTGGCTGGCCGCGAGCAGCACATCGAATTCAGTCAAGGCGATGCCTGTAACCTGAAAACCAAGTACACTGGCTATGACTTGGTTTTTGCAGGGAACCTGATCGATCGGCTCTATCAGCCCGCAGCTTTCATCGAGGACATCAAAACCCGAATCAATGCCGGCGGCTACCTGGCTTTGACTTCGCCATACACTTGGCTCAGTGAATTCACCGAAAAAGCCAACTGGCTTGGCGGCTACAAGGCGAACGGCGAAAATGTCCGCACCATTGACCGATTGGCTGAATTGCTGGCCCCTGAGTTCACTTTGGTCACCACACAGGATGTGCCCTTTGTGATTCGCGAAACCGCTCGCAAACACCAACACACCGTGGCAGAATTGAGTGTATGGAAAAAACATACGTGAATTTAGCCATGATGGACTGGGCCGATCAGTGGCCCAGTTCATTGGCCTTGTCCAACAGCAACCCTGAACCCTTCTCCCTCGATGAATTGAGCGAAATCACCGGTGAAGATTGGCACCACCTGCCCCTGGAACACATGGACTACCAAAGCGCAGCAGGTGACCTGACATTGAGGTCGGCCATGGTGGATCACTTGTACCCAAACCATTCAGCTGATGATTTGATTGCCTGTGCAGGCGCACAAGAGGCCCTGTATGTGGCTTTCAATGCCTTGCTCAAACCGGGTGATCATGTCGTCACATTCACACCGGCCTTTGAGCCACTGCTGATGATGCCCAAGATGTTGGGCGCACGGATCACCACCCTGCCCTTAACTCCTGAAAATAACTGGCAAATCGATTTCGAGGTTTTGACTGCGGCTTTGCAAGACGACGCCCAACTGTTGGTGATTAATTTCCCGCACAACCCCACGGGCAGCCACATTGACGAAAGCACATTGAATCGCATCATGGAATTGTGCCAAGAACACGGCGTCAAACTGATATCCGATGAAGTGTTTCGCGGTCTGGAATCATCGCCGTCACAACGCTTGCCGGCAGCAGCCAGCCTGAGTCAACAAGCCATCAGCATTGGGGTGCTCTCCAAAGCATTCGCCCTGCCCGCTTGTCGCGTTGGTTGGATTCTGTGCCAAGACCAAGCGCTGAGAAAAAAAATGATCACCATCAAAAACCACCTCTCGATTTGCATCAGTGGATTAGACGCCAATTGCATGAAACGACTGCTTCCCCACAGCGAATCCTTGCTCAAACGCAGCGTCGACATCATTGAAACCAATCGATCCCATTTGAAACAATGGCTGAGCACACAAGGCCGCATGCAAAGCACCGCTGGAACCGCCTCTGCCACCTGCTTTGTTCAAATGCCCGAAGCCCAAACCTTTTGTCGAAAACTGGCCGATGAAAAAGGCCTGTTGCTGGTGCCCGGACACGGCTTCGCCACCGACTTGTCAGGCTTCCGCCTCGCCTTGGGATACCGCGCGTTCAGCGACCACATGAAATCCTGGTCCACATTCCTCACCTGAATCAAAGGCTCGGCCAGTCACAGCAGTCACTCAAAGGAAATTTACTCCTAACGCTCCTGCGTGGGAATGCAGATCAAATCACACTGAATGTGCCACAGGACCGGTGTCTTGCAAACGGCTTTTGTGTTGATACATCACGACTTGATTTCGGCCGCTGTTCTTGGCTTGGTATAAGGCTTGGTCAGCATGCGACAACAATTGCGCCAAACCATAACCTGACTCGATGCTGTTACTCATCCCAAAACTCGCCGTGATGTGCATGTCGTGCCCAGATTCAGAACAATCCAGTTCATCAATCGCAACACGGATTTCTTCAATACTGGCTTTGGCTTCCTTCGTCGTGGTATCAAAAAACCAAATGGCGAATTCCTCACCACCCAATCGACCCAAAACCATGTGTCGATTCATGTGGCGACTGACCAAGCCAATCACATGTTTCAAAGCCCAATCCCCTGCCATGTGACCAAACTGATCATTGATGTTTTTGAAATGATCGAGGTCCAATATCGCTAAATTGACCACCGCATTACGCGACTCAGAAGATTTCAAATTGGGCATCACATTCGCCTCCAAGCCTTGGCGATTCAAGACTTGAGTCAGGTGATCCATCTCAGACAGTAATTTGAGTTCTTTTTGTCTCTTGTGCGCCCGCCAACTCCACAACGTCAAAAACGACACCACGACCAAAAGCAATGTCAACATCAACCGCTGGTTAACCGCTTGCTTTTCAGCAATCAGCTGCTCCATTTCCAACAGTCGGTTTCTTTGATTCAGTTGGCTGATCTCATGTTCTTTTACGATGTTCTCATGTTTAACCTTCATAAAAGCTGCCAGCTTGGCCTGCTTCTCATTGAAACGCCGCTGTTCACTTTGGGTCTTTTCATTCAGTACTTGAAACGCCATTTGGTCATTGGCCCTTTTCAAAGACACCCTGACTTTCACATCCAAGGCCATGATTTTGTGCTCAGTGTCACCCAATCCTTCATTGACAGTTAAGCTTTTTTCAGCAAATTCAATTGCTTTATCTAAGTCCTGCAAATATTCAAATGACTCAGACAAGACTGCAAAATAGTAAGCTTTTAAATTGGCGTATCTGGTCTCTAAAATCACTTCATTAAGTGACAGTAACTTGTTATGAAAATCTTCTTTTTGATACAGCACTTCATTATTTTTCAAAACTTTTCTGATGTACCTCAAATTCAAAATCAACCCAGGAATTGGACTGTTGTTTGAAATGCAATGATTCACTGCATTTTTTAATTCATTGTCTAGGTTGTTCGACGTTTGTTTCAGAGCAAATGAATATTTAAAAAAATTGGCTTTGCAAAGGGTGTCTTCAGTTGGCTCGACTTGATAGGCCATTGAGGCATATTGACTGCTCAGCCGACCTTGTTCCATTTGTTCATATACACTTCCTGCAGCAAGGAAAATCATTGACTTGATGTTTTTATCTTTAACTTTTTGGACAATTTGAATGGCCTCGTCAATGTTCCTGACACCCATTTCAAATTGACCGGAAATCACTTGCGCGTTGGCCAACAATGCTTTTATTTTCGCTTGAATTTCAGGTGATGGACACCTGTCCAACACTGGCTCAAAATAATCATTCAGTTTTAACAAATCTCCATCCAGTGCTTTCTTATACCCTTCTAAGAAGTCAAAAAGGCAAATTTGGCTGAATGTCATGTCTTGTTTTTGGGTTTTGATGCTTTCTAAGCGCCAGCGGAATTCCTCTGGGTCACTGAGCCTCAGTGATTCAGCACGTTCAAGCTGTTCATCTACACTCAAAGCATCCAAACTCAGTGGCGCCAGCATCAAAAAAAACAACCCACAAATGACTAATATTTGCGGGCTGTCAATAAATGGTTTTGACGTGGACTTTTTAATCTTCGTCATCATCAGGAAATAGAATCCCGATTTGTTC
>JAUHZH010000211.1 GCA_030426065.1 Gammaproteobacteria bacterium | reverse complement strand
CTTGCGCCCAATTCGAAACAAACACGGCTGCCAAAAGGGCAATCAACACCCCACACTTTATACTCATAACACGTTCCTCCTCACCATTGAGGATAACGCATTATTCCTTGTCATGCAAGGGCAGAACAGGAGCTCTACCCATCAACCAGACAACGCTTGCCACACAGGCAATGAATTCAGGTCTTTGTTTTCGTAGGCCATTCTTTTGAGCCCTGCCACGTTGACGATCAGGGCGGGATCGATGTTCAATTGTTCTGTTTTTTGCTGAAGGCGGGTTCTCATGTCTTTCAGAGCCTCGCCTTGTTGACTGCTCAGTTTCACCAACTTGGGCAGTGAACTTTCATCCATCGCCTCGGCACCATGCAACACATTGATCAAAGCATCGGCATGGATCTTGACCATCCTTGGATGCAGCCCTTGGTAAAACAAATCCGATTTACTCCTGACCTTACGGACCACCGCAGCCAATTGTTGTGGCGACAAGATCCAATTGCGTGGCTTGTTCCTGTTGATCGCTTGTTTTTCACGCCATTGGAGCAGTGCCATGAGCTTTTTTTGTTCTGCCAAATTCATCCGCTCAGACTTGACCAACTTCAAGAACAGTTTCTCCATGTGTGAATCAACCGTCACCTGCTCCAGCTGTTGACGCATCAACGATTGAAAAAATGGCATCAAGCCTTTTGATTCCATTTGTTCGCTCAACCCTTGTTTGATTGCGGTCAAATGCGCCACATCCTCAATCGCATAAGCAACTTGTGCTTCTGACAGTGGCCTTTTCAGCCAATCCGAACGACTCTCGGCTTTTGACAGTTCCACACCCAACATGTCTTGAACCAAGTTTTGGTATGAATAATGCAGCCCGTAACCACAGACTGCGGCTGCCACTTGGGTATCGAACAAGCCATCAGGGACCGCACCGGTGAGTTGATGCCACAAACACAAATCTTCTGAGCCCGAATGCAAGATCACCTTTTTCATTGTTTTGAAAGGCAAAGGGGCCATGGTTTGATCCATTAAATCAATCAAATAAGCTTGCCCATCAACCATCACCTGTAACAAGGCAGGGTTCATTTGAAAGGTTCGACTGCGCTCAAATTCCGTATCTATGGCATAAAATTGACCCGGGTCACAGGTCGACAGGAAATCATTCAACGCTTGTGGTTCATCTATCCAGTGATAATTTGCTAAAATGTGGTCCATGAAAGTGTCAAAAATATCGTTGCTTCTGGTGACCATTGTAATGGCTGCATGCCAACATGCAAGCAAGAAACCCAGTGCGACACGGGTGGCCATCATGTCCATCAATGACAGTTACCGGACATTGGGCGTTGACCAAGGTCAAACAGGTGGCTTGGCGCGGGTGCGTACGATGCGTCAAAAACTGGCCTCTGAATATGACCATGTCTTGTTGTTACACGCCGGCGACTTCCTTCATCCGTCATTTGCCAGCAAACAAGACAATGGCTCTTCCATGATTCAAATCATGAACCATTTGGATGGCGCGTTCGAGTCATTTGATCCTGACATGCTGATCACATTTGGCAACCATGAGTTTGATAAAGACCAAGCCGACGACGGCCCCATGCTGTCAACACTTTTGACCAACAGTGAATTCACATGGCTTGACAGCAACATCCGCTGGCAACCCAACTTCAAAGTCCCACACAACGTCATGCCTTATGCGCTCAAACATTATGGTGACGTCACAGTGGGGGTGTTTTCATACACCACTGACATGCAAAAGCCAGCTTATGTCGAATCATTTGATCATTTTGCTGAAACCGCAGCCCGTTATGTGCCTTTGTTGAAAAAACAGGGAGCCGATGTGGTCGTTGCCTTGACACACCAATGGCTCAAGGATGACCGCCACATGATGCGGTTACCTGAAGACATCCGGCCCGACATCATTTTTGGTGGTCATGAACATTACGCCCAAATCGAATCCATCAACAATCGATGGATCATCAAAGCCGATGCAGATGCGGCCTCAGTGGCCGTCATCACCCTCAATGGCACCACAATCGAACCACCAACGATTGTGCCCATGAAAAAAGAAGTGGCTCCTGACCCTGACACACTGCAATGGGCGACTCGATTACACACCGACATTCAGCATGATTTCTGCCAAGACAACAAGCTGCCATTGGACTGCTTGGACCAAGTGGTGGGACGAACTCAAGTGATGCTACAAGCAGAAGAAACGCACATCAGGCGATTTGAAAGCAACCTCGGCAACTTGTTGGCTGACTTGTCTTTGGATGCCTTCAAAACTTGCGGTGCTCAAATGGCTGTATTGAACTCTGGCGCCATCCGGCTCAACCAAAACATCGCTGCAGGCAGTGACATCACAGAACAATACATGGCTGAAATGCTGCCTTATCCCAGTGATTTGCGTTTGATTGAAATCACAGGACAAACCCTTCATGCCATGCTTAACCACAGCACTTCCAATTGGACAGCGAGTGGCCACTGGTTGCAAGTGGCTGGCGTGGCATTCATACATGACAGTGAAGCAGAAAGCGCTTCTCACATTCATATTCAAGGCCAATCAGTTGAAGTCGATTCACAACAACGGTACCGCGTCGTTGTTCCCAATTACTTGATCACTCCCAAGTACGATCAAGACGGGTACCTGATGTTGAACCAACACATGCAAGTGAACTGCCCCGCCACCGGCGCAGAAGTCGCTGAATTGTTCAAAACACACATGTCGAACCATCCCGAAGGCATCAGCCCACACACTTCAGGCCGAATTTGCCACGTTCAGACCCAGGGCTGTCATCAATGAATTGGTCGCTCAGCATCAAAGAAACTTTCATGCTGGGACTGGGCTTGGCCCTGATGTTGTCATTGTACCAATTGAAAACCGGCCCTGAAGTGTTCGCACCAGTGACACCACCTGTGACTGTGGTTAACCTGCCGGTCAATGACACCACCGTGGTCGAACCCACCTTGCCTGAAACTGTGATTGATCAAGTACAGGTACCCGAGTGGCTCAGCAACAAGGAAGATTATGACTTGGCTGGCCTCACAGTTGATGACTTGTGGCAATTCGCTGTTCAAGCGCATGAGAATGACCATGACTTCTACCCCGAACAGCAAAATGCCTTGTTCTATTTGCTGCAAGCACAGAAAGCTGGCCTCAACACACCAGAAAGCCAGACCATGATGACCACACTACAAGCGACCCTGTACGCACAAGCAGATGCGGCCATGTCTGATTATGACGAACACAAACTGACCGACCTGACTGCGAGACTCAAAACCATCCGCCCAGACGATCCCAAAATTCAAGATTTCACACAGCGCATCGGCACCATCATCACACTCAAGCGCCTGGCCGAAGAAGCCGACCAACATTTAAAACGGAACAACTTCGAAAGCCCCGACCGCCAAGACTTGATCAGGGCGATACAAGCAGCAGAACTCATTGATCCGAATTTCCCTGATGTTTTGAACATCAAGAACCAGGCAGTTTCTCAATTGACCGATTGGGCTTACCAATCGGCCATTGAAAACGATTATGAGATGGCAGAGGAGCAGTTGGAATTGGCTCAACTGATAGACCCCATCCACCCTGAAACAGCAGCCACACTTGAGGCCATTGCTGATCAAAAACAACAAAGGTTTGCCTACTTGGACCAACAGTTTGACTTGGCGATCAACCGACTCAATATATCACGCGCCAACAGCTTGCTTTCGGAATTGGAGGCATTGGACATACAACAAAACCAACTGACTGTTTACCAATCGGTGCTGGAACGGACCCAAACTTTTGGCCACTTGTCTCCTTTTGATGACACCAACGATCAGCTTTTGATTGGCGCAGCTGGGCCCACACTGGTTGTGATGCCCAATGCACCCTTCACCATGGGCAATGATTCTGGGCCAGCGCACCAACGGCCTGCTCACCAAGTTGAATTTGCCCAAGCCTTCGCGATTGGTAAAACCGAGGTCACTGTCGGTCAATTCAAGCAATTCATTGAGTCCAGTGGTTACGTGACCACGGCTGAAACCAACCACGTGGGTCAAGTCTATGACACACAGTCTGGCCGCATCAAAAACAAACACGGCATCAACTGGCGGCATGATTACATGGGCAAGCGCGCTGAAGACAGCTTGCCTGTGATTCACGTTTCTTTCGATGATGCCAAGGCGTACACCCGATGGCTGGCCCAACAAACCGGTCAACCCTACCGCTTGCCCTCAGAAAGCGAATACGAATTGGCGTTGGGCATGGGCAATGAAACCATTTATCCTTGGGGCAATGATGAGCCAATTCAGGTCATGGGCAACTTTTCAGGCGCCAAAGACCGCCTCAAGCGGTCACGTGTTCGTTGGCGAGAAGGGTTTTCTGATTACCAAGATGGCCATTGGGGCCCTGCACCCGTTGGCAGCTTCCCGCCCAATTTATATCAAGTACATGACATCAGCGGCAACGTCATGGAATGGGTGGATGACTGCTGGCACGACTCCTATCGCCGCGCGCCAGCAAACGGTTCAAGTTGGGTCAATCCCGGCTGTCAAAACCGCGTCATCCGTGGGGGCCATTGGGCCAGCACCCAATCAGATTACCAAATACACCATCGCATCAAAGCGGAAACTGACTACCACGACCCCCGTTTGGGATTCCGTGTGGCCAAATCCATCACAGTGAACTGAACTTCACCCCTCATGCCAAACAATGACACTGCAGTCCTTCCTGTACTGCGGCTTGATTGAGCGCTAA
>JAUHZH010000210.1 GCA_030426065.1 Gammaproteobacteria bacterium | reverse complement strand
AAAAATGGCTGAATTGGGTGAGGATGAGTGGCGCCGGCGTTTCACTTTTTCTGTGGTTCGCAACCCTTGGGATAAAGTGGTTTCACACTATGCTTACCGCGTCAAAACCAACCAACATGGGATGGGCGATGGTTCGGTCAATTTTGCTGAGTGGGTGGCGGCCTGTTTTGAGCAAAAAAATCCTTATTACCGGGATCGAGATTTGATGTTTTGGTCACAAACAGATTGGCTGGCGGATGACCAAGGCCAGTTGCTGGTGGATCAAGTTTATCGGTTTGAAAATTTGGCTATGGCTTTTGATGATTTAACCCGTCGCCTGAAGGTGAACACCACTTTGCCTCACCTAAAACCTTCAAAGCGGGGTGATTTTCGCAATTACTACGATGAGGTGACCCAAGCCATCGTTGCGAAACACTTTGCACAGGACATTGAACGGTTTGGTTACCGGTTTGAATGAACCCATCGGTTTGAAACCAAATCATCACATGGTTGATACATGAGCTTCAAAATCTCTGTTTAGAATCGCAGATTTGAACAGGGAAATCCAATGAAGAAATCCGCATTACTTTTGTCCTTGGCATGCTTGGCAGGCTCAGCCAACAGCGCCTTGGTATTGAATAAGGTCAACACCATCAACACCACTTTGGGTGAAGGCTCAGCAGAAATCACCTCATATGATCCAAGCAACCAACAATTGTTTGTCATCAACTCAGGTTTCAACTCTTTCACCATTTTTGACTTTGCAGATCCAGGCCAAGTACCTGCAGGACTGACAGTCAATTTAAGTGGCTATGGCGCTGGACCCAACAGCATCGCATCTTTTAATGGCTTGGTGGCTGTGGCAGTAGAAGCCAACACCAAAACCGACCCAGGGGCTGTGGTGTTTTTTGATGCCTTCGGTCAACACCTGAACACCGTCACCGTCGGTGCCTTACCCGACATGTTGACGTTCACAAACGACGGACAAAAAATCATTGTGGCCAATGAAGGTGAACCGGATGCAGGTATCAACCCAATGGGCGGCATCAGTGTCATTGATGTGTCGGGAGGGGTTGGTTCGGCCACTGTGACACAGCTGGACTTCACGTCATTCAACCAAGCCGATTTGGGAGACACCATCATTGCCCAAGGGGAAACCGTGGCGGATGATATGGAACCTGAATACATCGCCGTTTCGGCTGATGACTCAAAAGCATTTGTCACATTGCAAGAAAACAACGCCGTTGCGGTGGTGAATTTAACCAACAACAGCATCAGTGCCATTCATGATTTGGGGTTCAAGGACCACAGTTTGGCGGGCAATGAATTGGATGCCAGTGACCGTGATGGCGCACAAGGCGAAGGTGCCATCAATATCCAAAACTGGCCCATCAAAGGCATTTACATGCCGGATGCCATTGCAAGCATGCGGGTCAATGGGGTGGATTATTATTTAACCGCCAACGAAGGCGATGCCCGCGATGAGGACATGCGCATCAAGGACTTGAATTTGGATGCAACGGCTTTCCCAGACATGACCTTACAAGACGATGAGCAGTTGGGTCGTTTGAATGTCCAAAGTAACCTCGGTCAAGGCCAAGACGGACACACCGAACTGTACAGTTACGGCGCCCGGTCTTTCACCATTTGGAACGGAGACACGGGTGCACAGGTGTTTGATTCAGGGAGTCAATTTGCTCACATCATTGCGGCACAAGAGCCAGACATATTCAATGCCAATGATGCAACATCAGAAAAATTTGATGAACGCAGTGACGACAAAGGGATGGAGCCAGAAGGCATCACCGTCGGGACCATCAATGGCATCACCTATGCCTTCATTGGTTTGGAGCGCACCGGTGGTGTGATGACCTATGATGTCAGCAACCCTGCAGCACCTCAATTCCAAAGTTTCACACCAGCGACCGATGGGGATGTGGCTCCTGAAGGCTTGGTGTTCATCAATGCGGCTGACAATGGGCTGAGCCAAGACCTGCTGCTGGTCAGTCATGAAGACACCGGTACAATTGCGGTTTACACGTTGTCTGATGATGTGATTTTCGAAACAGGATTTGAGTGATTTAGGCCTGATTATTTGAAACCCCGGCAGCAGTATTCTAGGGGTAAATAAAAAAGCCTGCACTTGATCTCAAGTGCAGGCTTTTTATTGACCTTTTATCATTCATTTCCAAACACGTCTTCGGCGATGGATTGCAGCGATGACTATCATCATGACGGCCAGTATGACCAACATCCAATCACTCAAAGCCGGAACCATGATCAGTTGACCAACCCCGGCCACAGTGGGATCAACACTGCCAGGTACGTTCGGGTCGTCCGTCAACACATCACTGAAGTTGTTACCACTGACCATACCCTGATTGGTGATCTGCACGCCAAAATTAATGCCCATATTGACTTGAACTTCATACTGAATGGTTAAACTGGCTTGGCTGGTCAAAGTACCAATATCCACGGTGATTTGTGTGTCTCCTGCTGTGTTTCCTGAAGTCACAGTACCCATGGTAGTGGTCACTGAACCGGGTATGATTTGGGTGTTGGCATCTGGTGTGTCATCAAACACCATGAGCAAGGCATCAAAACCAGTGTTCTGAATGGAAACCATGTATGTGATGGTGTCTCCCTGTCCCAGTGGTGAAACAAATGCCGCCTCCTTGAGCGCTGTGATGTTGGGGTCGTCACCCAGAATTGTGACATCACCGGTGTTATTCAAGAAGCTCACATCTCGGTTTTGAGATTGGATATTGGAAGCCGTGACACTGAAGGTTTCATCGGCTTCGGCTTGAAGGTCTCCCACCACATCGACATCCACTGACTGTGATTCCCCAGCCAGGCCAGTGAACTGCAGGGTGGTGCTGACGGGTATGTAGTCATTATCCCCCGCTGTGGCACTGCCATCTTGGGTGGTTACGTCAATAGAAAATGGCACATCAACGGCCAAGTCGAGCGTGGCAGTGATGGTCGCTTGTGTGGTGCCACTGTTGCCTTCATTCAGAGAGCTGTTGTTGAGGGTGATTTGGGCAGAGTCGTCGTTGGTTAATGTACCTGAACCAGAGGCATCAGACAGGGTGACACCCGCATTTGATAGATTACTTAACTGGATGGTCAATGTTTCATCAAGTTCCACCACCACATCACCGTTGATAGAGACGTCGATGGTTTGAGTTTCTCCAGGTACGCCTGCAAAATTCAATGTGCCATTGGTGGCGGTGTAATCACTGCCTGCCAAAGCACTGCCATCATTGGTTTGGTAATCCACGGACACACCGTTCTTAACCGAACCAGCCAGACTCACAGTAAAGGACAACAGACTGGTTCCGGCGTCGCCTTCATTGATTGATACATCATCAATACTCAATGTGGCGGAGTCGTCATTCAAAATGGTGGCCAGTCCCGTATCATCTGAAATGGTTAAGTTTCTGCCTCCGGCTTGCAAGTTACTCAATACGGCTTGGAATGTTTCATCAACTTCGGTCAATGTGTCGCCATTCACATCCACTGAAAACATCAGGCTTTCATTGGATGAGCCGGTAAAGCTCAATGTGTCACTGTTGCTGATGTAATCAGATGCTGCCATAGTGGCGGTGCCATCTGTGGTGGTGATGTCCAAGGTGAATGGCATGTCGACAGCGCTGTCTGATACAACGGTGAAGTTGAATTGGGTGATTCCCGTGTTCCCTTCGTTCAGGCTTACGTCATTGATGGTGATGCTGCCGTTGTCATCGTTGTTGAGGGTGCCCACACCCAAGGGGTCATCAATGGTGACATTCAGTCCAGTCGGATTGGACAAGTTGATGTCAAAGGTTTCATCCAGTTCAACCACCAAATCACCGATCACATCGATCACGATTTGCTGGGTTTCTCCAGCTGAACCTGTGAAATTGAGGGTGCCACTGGCTGGCACATAGTCATTGGTATCTGCAGTGCCATTGACCGAAGCATAATCTACAGTGACTGGCCCACTTGAGCTCCCATTCAAAGTGACAGTGAACACCATTTGGCTGTTACCCGCATTGCCTTCAGCCATTGAAACGTCCTCAATGGTGATGTTGGCTGCATCGTCGTTGGTTATGGTGCCGTTGGCTACAGCGTCTGCGACAGTGACTTGCCTGCCATTGTTGACCAAGTTCAATAAGTTGACAGTAAAGTTTTCCGTGCTTTCAGAAGTCATGTCGCCATTAACCAAAACATCCAGCGTCTGTACTTCTCCGGCAAGGCCAACAAAATTAAGGGTGTTGCTGGCAGCTTGATAATCGTTGTCCGCTGTGGTGGCACTTCCATCAGCTGTTTGTGCATCTATGGTCAGTCCAGTGTCCACGGCCTGATCCAAAGTGACATCAAAAGAAAAAGTGGTGGTACCGGCATTGCCCTCGACCTGCGTGACATCGGCAATGCTCAGGCTGGCACTGTCATCGTTGGTCAGGGTGCCCAGTCCTTGGCCGTCGGCAATCGACACGTCTCTGCCACCAGCGAGTAAAGCACTCAAGTTAACAAAAAAGGATTCGTCCAACTCGGTGACCAGATCACCTGTTGCATTGACCGTAACTGTTTGTGTTTCCCCGGCATTACCACTGAAATTTAATGTGTTTCCAGTGACTGCCGAATAATCATTGTCTGCCGTTGTGGCTGAGTTGTCTGCTGTGTTCGCATCTACGGAGAAAGCCGAGTCCACAGCGTTGTCCAAGGTCACAGTGAAAGTCAAAGGGGTCGAACCCGCTTGACCCTCCGCCATGGTGACGTCGTTGATTGAAAGCG
>JAUHZH010000209.1 GCA_030426065.1 Gammaproteobacteria bacterium | reverse complement strand
CGCTTGATGGCTTGTTGCAAGGTCATGTTGGCTGCGCTCAAATCACGCTGCAAACCACCCAGCCGTTGCCAGAATGCCACCATGGCTTCTGGTTCAGCACCTTCAAGTGCGCCTGGATAAAGCCGTTTCACTCGGAAATTTTGGGCTTCTGACAAGGCGGTGAATTGACCGGCCTGTTCTTTCATCAAAGTGACGCTGTACTGCCCCGGTGCCGCCATCATGCCGCGTGGCTCTTCAATGAACCAGGCGAACCCTTTGGAGTCGACGTGGGTCATTTCAGGGTAATGCAAATCCCAAGCCACTTGATTGAATCCTTTTTTAGCCGAGCCTTTGATGCGACGAACCACGTGACCTTCGCTGTCTTTGACCACCAACCAGATGTGCGGGCCAGCTTCTGTGCGCTCTTTTTCAAGATCATCCCACGAGGGCACCGGTGTGGTTTTCTTGTCTTTGGCGGCTTTTTTCTCATCCGCTTGGCGGGTTTTTTTCAAAGACTTCAATTCGTCTTTCAAGTGGTAATTGAACACCGCACCAAAAGCAGGGTTGTTGGCTGTATAAAAACCATCTCCTTGTGATGCTTTTGGGTTGTGGGCCAACGTGGGTCTCGGCATGTACCACCAAGCATCACGGATGTTAGAGAACAATGTGGCCTCTTGTTTCATTTGTGTATCAGAAACCTCGCGCAAGAAACTGTAGTCATCCAAAACATAAAATCCGCGGCCAAATGTCGCGGCCACCAAATCGTTTTCTCGCTTCTGAATCGCCAAGTCTCGAACGGCTATGGTGGGCATGCCGCCTTTCAACGATTGCCATTGTTCACCACCATTGAAGCTGACAAACAAGCCAAATTCTGTGCCTGCAAACATCAACTTGGGGGTCACATGGTCTTGAACCACACGCCAAACCAAGTGCTTTTCAGGCAAGCCGTTGTTCAGCTTCTTCCATGACTTGCCACGGTTTGTGCTCTTCAACAGGTACGGTTTGAAGTCGCCGTATTTGTGGTTGTCCAATGCCACATACACGGTGTTGACATCATGTAAATCGGCTTTTATGTCATTGACGAAGGCAGTTGCTGGCACACCAGGTAAAGAACCGACGTCAACTTTGCGCCAGTCATCACCGCCATTTTCTGAGATCTGGATGATGCCGTCATCGGTACCGACATAAAGCAGCCCTTCTTGTACAGGGGATTCACTGACTGAAGTGATGGTGTTGTAGTGACTCATGGCAAACAAATCCCAAGGCATGTCCCATCCTTGTTTGCCACCCATGATGGGCAAATGAACGCGTGACTCATGATCCGTGAGGTCACCAGAAACCGCCGTCCAAGAATCCCCACGATCTTCTGAGCGCCACAACCGTTGAGAAGCAAAATACAGTCGGGTGTTTTTGTGGGGGCTGACCAATATCGGTGCATCCCAATTGAATCGCTCGGGTTTTTCACCAGCACCGGCCTGGGGTTGGATGTGAACGATTTCACTGGTGGTTTTGTCCACCCGAACCAAGTTGCCTTCTTGCCATTCGGCATACACAATGTCTGGATTCCCAGGTTCAGTAGCGGGTTGGTGTCCATCGGCAAACAAGATGACCGACCAATCTGAATTGCGCACGCCTTGTACATTGTCCGTTCGCGAAGGCCCACCTTGGGTGCCGTTGTCTTGGGTGCCACCGTAAATGTTATAAAAAGGCTCGGCGTCATCAACAGCCACTTTGTAAAACTGGGTCAATGGCAAATTATCAATGTACCGCCATGTTTTGGTGAGGTCGAATGTTTCATACAAACCCCCGTCAGTACCCACCAATAAATAATCATCATCACTGGCTTTGAAAGCAATGGCGTGGTTGTCCACGTGTTTGTTCTTTTCATTCATGAAACGCATGGTTTTACCACCGTCATCAGTAACTTGCATGATGTTGCTGGCCAGATAGAGGCGATCATAAGCATGTGGTGAGGCGTACAGTTCCTGGTAATAATGAGGTCCGGTTCCACCTGAAACAGCGTCCGATTGTTTTTTCCAAGTGCGTCCTTGGTTGATTGATTTAAAAATGCCACCTTTGCGCCGCTCAAGCTCGATTGCAGCGTAGATGACATCGGGTTTTTGAGGAGAAATGGCCAAGCCAATTTTACCCATCACACCCTTGGGCAGTCCGTTCTTCAATTGCTCCCAACTGTCACCGCCATTGCTGGTCGCATAAATGGCGGTTTTGGGACCACCGCCCATGAAGGCAGCCACAGTCCGATGGTGTTGCCAAGTGGCGGCATACAATTGATCTGGGTTGCGTGGATCGATGATCACATCGGTGGCACCGGTCCACTCATCATCGCCCAGTTGTTTCTCCCAAGTTTCACCGCCGTCGGTGGTTTTGTACAAGCCACGGTCACCGCCCTTTGACCACAAAGGGCCTTGAGCTGCCACCCAAAGGGTGTTTGAATCATTTGGGTGAATGACAACGGTTGAAATGTGCTCAGACTTTTTCAAGCCTTTGTTTTTCCAAGTTTTGCCACCGTCGGTAGACAGGTAAATGCCATCACCAAAACCGACGTGGCGGCCACCGACATTTTCGCCTGTACCGACCCAAATGCGATTGGGGTCACTGGGGTCAATGGTCACTGAACCGATGGAGTACACTTTTTGTTGATCAAAAATGGGCGTCCATGTGGTACCAGCATTGGTGGTTTTCCAAACCCCACCCGAACCCACGGCCACGAACCAGGTGTTTTCGTCTTCAGGATGGATGGCGATGTCGGCAATCCTTCCTGACATCAAGGCAGGACCCACAGACCGCAGTTTGACACCTTTTAGAGCCGCTTCGGGTGACGTTTTGTCGGCGATTGCTTGTTGTGATGAAAAAGTCAAGCACAGCAACACAGCCAAAATCATTGATTTCATAAATTAAACTCCTCTTCTTTTGAACCATTATCAAAGTAATTTTGCATTCATTGTATAGGCTGATGGTCACCTTTCTGTGACTTGTTGTCACTGTTATGTACATATGACGCCATCAGCATTTGGTTCTCACTGCATTTTGACAGATAATAGACAGCGATTTTCAAAACATTCAAGACAACATGCAATCAATGACAGCCTTCGCGGCGCAAGAAATCAACTCTGATCTGGGTAAGCTCACCTGTGAAATCAAAACCGTCAATCAGCGGTTCCTTGACCTCACCATCAAAGCCCCGGACTTTTTGCGAGCCAGCGAAGAAGCCATGCGCAAAGTGATCAACAAAAACATCTCGCGTGGCAAAGTTGCTGTCTTCATTCGCTTTTACCCCAATCCTGAGGTACAGTTGAATGAACTGTCAGTCAATGCCTCGTTATTGAAACAAGTGCAATCCTGTGCTGAACAAGTGCATGACGCCTTGGGCGGTTCATATAATTTTGGTGTGTCTCAAGCCATGAATTGGCCAGATGTCATCGCCCAGAAACCCGCTGACACCTCGGCCTTACAACATGTGGCATTGGACCTGGTTTCTAAAAGCGTGGCTGACTTGATTGAAGGTCGCCAACGGGAAGGGGCTGAGATGAAAGCCGTGTTGTTGGATAAAGTTGACATCATTGCAGAAAAAGCCATCGAAATCCGGGGGCTGATGCCAACCATCAACCAAGCTTTACAAGACAAGATGCGCCAAAAACTGGAAGATTTGGATGTTGAAGTGAATCCGGAGCGGTTTGAACAAGAGTTGGCCATACAATTACAGCGCATCGACATCGGTGAGGAATTGGATCGATTGGATGCCCATGTCAAAGAAGTCAAACGCGTTCTTGACCTCAAAGAACCGGTCGGCCGCCGCCTTGATTTTTTGATTCAAGAACTGAACCGCGAATCCAACACCGTCGGTTCCAAGTCAGCCAGCATCATCACATCCAATGCCAGCATCGATTTGAAAGTGGCGATTGAACAAATGCGCGAACAAGTTCAGAACATTGAATGATGCCTTGAAACCATTGCAGAGTCCTGTACTGGGATCAATCAAAACAGGGTAGCCAACAAGATGATGACCACAGTGGTGATGCCGAGCCATTTGTAGGCTTGGCCTTTGTCAGGTATTTGGCGTCTGGGCCCACTTTCGACCAACAGTCGGTTCATCACGGTGTTGATGTCAGCGTCGCTTTTTTTCACTTCCGTATCCAGCGTCACCGTTTGTGTTGGGGTGGTGTTTGTCGAGATGGTTTCTGACTGTGGTGGCTGAACCGAGTCATCAGGGGTTGACTCAACGGGTTCAGCCGATTTGACGTGATCGGCTTGTTGGATCACTTCCAACACTTCGATCAATTTCTTTCGCTCATTCCATGGCATGGCCTGAATGCTGGCCTTGTCATCCAAATCAAGTTGGTATCGGTGTTCTCCGATGGCAATGGCGATGGGTTCTTTCATGATTTTTATCATAATCAGCCCAAGGCTTTGTTTTCAAATCCCCCAAGCAGTCATTCGACCGCAGGTACATTTTCTGGTGTGAAAGGTTAACTGATGTGGTGTCCTGAACTTGGCTGGGCAATACACCAGAACGTTATAAAAGCAAAACCAATCCCGTCACCAAGGCCAAAGCAAGCCCCAGCAAAGCAAACAAATAAGCCCACCGCAACAAAGCATATTTGCGTTTCAAAATCACACCAATTTGATAAATGTCCGAAATCAGCATGCCGTGGGCACCAGTGTAGTGTCCTGTACTTGGCTGGGCTATCAGCGGACTGTGAAACTGCCCTATACAAGGCGTCATCCGCAGGGAATGGCACTTCCTTTTCAAGGATGACAA
>JAUHZH010000208.1 GCA_030426065.1 Gammaproteobacteria bacterium | reverse complement strand
CGGGACAACATGTTGTTGCGGGTGATTGGCAGTCCAGATCCTTATGGCAAGCAGACTGATGGCATGGGTGGCGCGACGTCCAGCACGTCTAAAACCGTGATTTTGTCGAAAAGCAATGAGCCAGGACACGATGTGGATTACCTGTTTGGTCAAGTGGCAATTGACCGGGCTTTTGTCGATTGGAGTGGCAATTGCGGTAATTTAACCGCGGCGGTGGGGTCATTTGCCATCAGTTCTGGCTTAGTTGATGCCGATTGGATACCAGAGCAGGGTATCTGTGAAGTCCGCATTTGGCAAGCCAACATCAAAAAAACCATCATTGCCCATGTTCCCATCACTGATGGTGCTGTTCAAGAAACCGGTGACTTTGAGCTGGATGGGGTGACTTTTCCAGCAGCCGAAGTGAAGATCGATTTCGTTGATCCTGTGGGTGATGCAGCGATGTTCCCCACAGGCAACGTGGTTGATACTTTGGATGTCCCCGGTGTGGGCTCATTTCAAGCCACCATGATCAATGCCGGGATTCCGACCATTTTCCTGAATGCCGCCGACATCAATTACCAGGGCACCGAGTTGCAACCAGACATCAATGGCGATGACAAGGCTTTGGCCATGTTTGAAACCATCCGTGCCCACGGTGCCATCAAGATGGGCTTGATCTCAGACATTGAGGAAGCCAAAACCCGCCAACACACACCCAAAGTGGCCTTTGTGGCGCCGCCCAAAGCCTATGCCTCATCAAGTGGCAAAGCCATCAGTGAAGCTGACATTGACCTCAATGTGCGGGCGTTGTCCATGGGCTTGTTGCATCATGCCATGATGGGCACGGCGGCGGTGGCCATTGCCACGGCTTCAGCCATTCCTGGCACCTTGGTAAACCTCGCGGCGGGCGGCGGAGAACGTGATTCTGTGCGTTTTGGCCACCCTTCAGGCACCTTGAAAGTGGGTGCCCAAGTGGATCAAATCAACGGCGAGTGGAAAGCCCAAAAAGTATCCATGAGCCGCAGTGCCAGGGTTTTGATGGAAGGTGTTGTGCGCATTCCTGATGTTCTGTAGCTCTAAATACTGTACAAAATGATTTTAAAGGAACTGGTCAATATTTATAATCGAGGAAGAACAGAGCCCAAAGAGCTTTATGGCTTGAAGCTATGTAGACCAACAGAAAGCAGTATTAAACGTATAAATCAAACTTTGAAATTTGAGTTGCCAAAATCACTGATATATTTTGCTCAAAAATGTATGGATAATGGTTTGATTGCAAGTTTAGGTGAAGATTACGAAAATCCATACCATATCATCCAGCTCAATAAGGAGCTGAAAAAAATCAGAAGAAGAAAGATTGGAGAGAAAGGTAAATGGGAATATGTTTTTCCAAGAAATTTCATTGTATTTACTACATGGTGTGATGATGATTGGATTTGTTTTGATTTAGACGCTCAAAATGAAAGATCGGGTGAATATGAAGTTGTGCATTGGTCACCACCAAGATATTTTGGTAAAAGAGAGTCAGAATTTTCAAAATATTTAGTTTCTTATTTGAGGTATAACAAATTAATCCCTTAACTGTGAATGCCTGAATATTAACAGTTTTATTGCCCTTCGACGGGCTTAGGGCGCTTATTCTATAGTCGGTTGAGCCTGACGAAACCTGTGTTTTTCAAGGTGAAATTGCCCTTCGGCGGGTCCAGGGTGATTTTCCTTCAGTCGGTTGAGTTTGTCGAAACCTGCGTTATTCGAAGGTCTTATTGCCCTTTGACAGGCTCAGGGAACTTTCCCTTTAGCCGGTTGAGCCTGTCGAAACCTATGTTATTCAAAAGTGTTGTTGCCCTTCGACGGGCTCAGGTTGCTTTTCCTTCTGCCGGTTGAGCCTGTCGAAACCTGACTTGCTGCCGTTTGCGTTAAGACTAAAAAGACTTCGTTGCGTGGTTCTGACTCAATCAGTCAACCAACCCCTCCAAGCGACTGCGAATCAAATCCAAGCCCGGGTTGGCCGCACCACCCAGTGACACGCGGTTGTTGATCGAGTCTTGGGCGCTGATGGTGGGGCCTTGACCTGATTTGGCATCCAGGTAAGCATCTCGAAATGAAACACCTTTTTTGGCAGCTTCTATGGCCTGGTCGGTGGCCATCATGTCATCTGAAATGGCTTCAGACATGGCCTTTTCATTGAATTGCAAAGCATTCAAAAGGCCGGGCACCAGTTCCAAAGTTTGCAAGGTGCATTGCACCGCCCTGATCAAAGGTGCTTTGCTCATTTGTAAATCACGTTGGTAGCCTGAAGGCAGAGACAGCATGGCTTGAATTTCTTGCATTGCCCCTTCAATGACCGCCAATTGGGCGCGCATCAGTTCCACCACATCGGGGTTGTTTTTGTTTGGCATGATCGATGAGCCTGTGGTGTGGCTGCTGTTCATGGAGATGAAATTGAATTCGGCGGTCATGAACAGGCTCAAGTCCCACGACAGTCGGCGGATGTCTAACATCACATGGTAGAGGCTTTGTAACGTCATCAATTCAAATTTGCCACGTGAGTTTTGCGCGTAAAACGGGTTGACTTGAACGCGATCAAACCCCATCAGCTGGGCGGTTTGTTCACGCGCCAAAGGCAGTGGCACACCAAAACCCGCTGCAGTGCCCAAAGGAGAAGCATTCAACAGTTCTCGGGCATTCGCCAATCCATACATGTCATCAATCAAGCTTTCGGCATGACCAGCCAACCACACACAAACCGTGTTGGGCATTGCCCTTTGCAAATGTGTGTAGCCTGGCATCAAGGTGTTCATGTGATCGGTCGCCAATGACAGCAAGGTCTCGACAATGGGATGGATGGCTTGTTGGGCTCGCTGTAATTGGTCCTTCATATAAAGTCGCAAGCAGGTCAAAACCTGATCGTTTCTAGAGCGGCCGGTGTGGGCTTTTTTACCCAGATCACCAAGGGCATTGACCAAAAACCACTCAATCGCTGAATGGCCGTCTTCAAAGCGCTGATCCAAAACAAAATCGCCCGATTCGAACTGTTCTTTCAATTGTATCAAAGCCGATTGGAATGATTGGTTTTCTTGTTCGATAAGCAAACCAATTTCAGTCAGTCCTTGGATGTGGCTGGCGGTGCCTTGGATGTCATAAAGGAATAGGTGTTGATCCAATAAAATGTCATTGCCTGCCATGAATGCCATGACCTTGGGGTCAATGGTGCTTTTTTTATCATTCCAAAGGAGGTGTTGTTCAGTCATGTTGAATTCCGAAGGTGCTGGGTTGTTGTTTGAAACAGGCCAAATTCATGTTTTGAATGGCTTGTGTGGCGGCGCCTTTGTATAAATTGTCCAGGGCCGCGTGGATGACGAAATGGCCGGGCTCACTGGCAGACAGTTGCAAACCGCCAATGGCGACATGGTGTTGTTGGGTGATGTCCTGGATGTTGGGTGTGCTTGTGTTGTATTGAATCAGTGGCGTATCAGCGTAAGCCGCTTTGAACCAAGCTGCCATTTGCGACACATCAAATTGGGCATCAATGCGCCCTGAAACCGTCAACAAAATGCCCCTGAAGTGGCTGGCCACATGTGGCATGAAGCGGATGGTTTGCTTCAGCACATGGCTGACTTCTTTTTCATGGGTGTGGCCAGTGCCTTTGTAGGCCAGCAGGTTGTCTTTCAATTTGACGGGATCGTTGTTGGCATTGGGTGTGGTGCCGGCACCGCTGTAACCTGAAACACCGAACACGGTGGGTGGCTCCTGCAAAGCGTGCATCAGCGGTTTCAGGGCCAATTGCATGCCAGTGGCGTAACAACCTGGGTTGGCAATCAACCGTGCATTGTTGAGTGCAGCTGCCTGTGTTTCGGGTTGGCCATAGGTCCAGTTATCATCGAAACGGAAGTCGGCACTGAGATCGATGATGACCACATGTTCAGACATCTTTTGCCACAAACCGGCGTGTTTTTTGGCAATGCCATCTGGCAAAGCCAAAAACAACACATCGATGTCCAAAGTGTCCAATTGATCAAAAGTGGTTTGCTCATAACACTGTTCTTTTTGGCTGTAAGCAGGCACATGTTGGGTGATGTTTTGACCTGTGTGGCTGCGAGAAAAAGCATGTTTCAAGCAGGCATCAGGGTGGGCATCAATCAATTCAATCAGAGTGCGACCCACATAGCCCCTGGCGCCCAATATGGCGGTTTTAATCATGACAGGCCTCCTGTGGTTGCCACCCTGTTTTAGTTTTGAAACTGCCGTCCATGCATGACACCGCGATGTGCGGGTCCATGCCATAGCTGAAACCCTGCCATGGCTCAGTGCCTTCATGCGACTTCAGGCACATGTCGGCTTGTTTGTGGTACCAGGCATTGATGGTGTTGCTCATTCGAGAGCGCCAATACAACTGACCATGGTCCTGTTTGATGGCACGCCACATGGCGCCGGCCAAACCTTCACCCTGGGCCTCTGGTGTAACGGCAAATTTGTGTAAGTAAGGTTGTCCATTGATGCCCGACGTGACCAAGGCAATGGCACGCTTGGATTCAGCCATGTAGGCAGAAAGCAAGGGCAGTTGGTCAAAGAAGTCGGCCGACAGTTGGCGCTTGAAACTGTGTTCCAACACCTTTTTCAAGGTGTTTTTGCTGGCCTCGTCAATGTGTTTGAAGCATTGGATTCGCTCGCCCTGACTGATGAATGTGCCCGCCCCTTTGTGAGTGAACAGCTCTTTCGCCAGATGCTCTGGACTGGTGATGGACAGGGTATGATCGACACCCATCTCATCAACCAAAGTTTTGATTTCTTG
>JAUHZH010000207.1 GCA_030426065.1 Gammaproteobacteria bacterium | reverse complement strand
CACCACAGCCATCATCATGCCCATCCTTTTATCCGCTTCAGAAGCCATGGCCATCGACCCCACGAAACTGATGTTCCCTGCCGTGATCAGTGCCAGTTGCGCCTTCATGTTGCCGGTGGCGACAGCACCCAATGCGATCATTTATGGTTCAGAACAAGTGACCATCAAAGACATGATCAGCCAAGGCTACAAGCTCAACTTAATCGGCGCCGTGATTGTGGCGACCTTCAGCACCTGGTTGATTTGATTTAAGCCCTGTTGGTAGGAAAGGGCAACACACCAGCGAGTGATTCGGTTTTTAACAGTTTCATCAACAGGCGGTCCAGGCCCAATGCCACACCAGAACAGGCGGGCAAGCCCGAGGCCATCGCTGCGAGCAAGTGCGCATCATAAGGCAAAGTGGGTTTGTTCATGGCCGACCGGGTTTGGTTGTCTTGTTCAAACCTTTGGCGTTGTTCTTCGGCATCGGTGAGCTCTTGGTATCCATTGGCCAGCTCCAACCCTTGCCACATCAATTCGAAACGCAAACAAGTGCTCGGGTCTTCTGGGTTGATTTGCGCCAAAGCGGCTTGAGAAGCAGGAAAATGATAGACAAACAACAATTCATTCGGATTCAACTTGGGTTCTATCACCACCGCAAAAAGAAAATCCAGGCACTGGCTGTGACTCATGGCATCACCGTGGTAGCCATGTTCTTGACAGCTGCGGTTCAATTCCTCTTTTTCGTTGGCCAATGGGTTGAACCCCAAATGCAGTTGACACAGGTCCACATAACTGATGTGTTTGACTTCGGCTTTTGGCCAGCCGAAGGCATTCAGGGTGCTTTGCATCAACACAGCGACTTCATCCATCAAGTCAAACAAGGTCCAGTCCAAGCGGTACCATTCCAATAGGGTGAACTCGGGGTTGTGACGTCGACTGCTTTCACCCAAGCGAAACACCTTGGCTATTTCATAGATGTCGCCACCACCTGCTGCCAACAAACGCTTGTGAAAGAATTCAGGGGATGTCCTCAGGTAGGCAGTCGATGCATCGTCTGTGATGCCTTGGGTTTGAAAAACTTCAATTTGGACATCGGTGTTGGCGTGATTTGAAAGCACCGGTGTTTCCACTTCCATCACCTGCCTTTCAGCAAAGAACTGCCTGATGTGCCGGTACAAAAAAGCCCGTTGTTGCACAGCATCCAACGGGCATTCAGGCATCCAGGATGACATGTTATTTTTTAACGCGTCCCACGTATTCGCCAGAACGGGTATCGACTTTGATGATTTCGCCTTCAGGGACAAACAAAGGCACTTGAACCACCGCACCGGTTTCCAAAGTGGCTGGTTTGGAACCACCTCCTGACGTGTCTCCACGGACACCTGGATCCGTTTCGGTGATTTTCAGTTCAACAAAGTTGGGTGGCTCAACCGATAAAGGTGAATTGTTCCATAATGTCACGGTACACATGTCTTCTTCCTTGAGCCATTTGATGCAATCTTCAACCGCAGCCAAACCGGCTTCGAACTGCTCAAAGCTGTTGGGGTCCATGAAATGATAGAACTCACCATCGGTGTAGAGGTACTGCATTTCGGTTTCCATCACATCAGCGCCATCGACTTTCTCACCTGATTTGAAGGTTTTTTCTATGGTGCGACCGGTTTTCAGGTTTTTCACTTTGACGCGATTGAATGCTTGGCCTTTTCCTGGCTTAACGATTTCATTCTCAACAATGTTGTACGGATCGCCATCCAACAAAATCTTCAAACCGTTTTTGAACTGACTGGTGCTGTATGTGGACATATTGTTTCCCTGTTTATTTCAATCGCGACATTATAAAAGAGCAAGCAGCGTTTTCGACAAATAAAGGAAAAAATGTTCGAAATTCTGAAAAATCAACCCGCTCAAGATAGAATATGAGCCCTTTTCCCTACCAACCGATCGATGACAGACTGGCGCACTGAATTGAAAACAGCCTTGAGTGGCCAAAACCATGTGGCCATCCATCACCCCATGGATGCAGCGGCTCAATCGATGTTCCCTGCCGTGGTCCCCAGCAGCCAGATTGCAATGATCGACTGGGCAGATGCCAACGACCCTCTGGCTTTGCAGTTTTTACCAAGCACCAAAGAAAAAGATGTTCATCCCGACGGCTTGGCTGATCCTGTCGGAGACATGAACGCCAGTCAGCAACACGGCATCATACATAAATACCATGGGCGGGTTTTGTTGATTGCCAGTGGTTCCTGCGCGGTCAATTGTCGCTATTGTTTTCGCCGCCACTTCGACTACCAATCGCAGTATGCGCCACGCCACCAATGGCGAGGCGCCATCAAATACATCGCCAAGGATCCCAGCATACATGAAGTGATTTTGAGCGGCGGCGACCCTTTGACCTTGAGCACCGACAAGCTTAAAACGCTGACCGACCAGCTGCAAGCCTTGCCCCATGTCAAAACATTGCGAATCCACAGCCGCATCCCCTCAGTGCTGCCTGAGCGGATAGATGAGCCACTGCTGGATTGGTTGACCACAACGCCATTGAACAAGGTGATGGTTTTACACACCAACCACAAAAGAGAACTCAGTGACACCGCCACCGCAGCCATTGAGCAGTTGCGTGGTGCCGGCCTGACGCTGTTGAACCAATCGGTTTTACTGAAGGGTGTAAATGACTCGGTTGACACTTTGGCTGACCTCAGTCACGCCTTGTTTGACCGTGGTGTTTTGCCCTACTATTTACACCAGTTTGACCGCGTTCAAAATGCCGGACATTTTGAAGTGCCCTTGCAACAAGCACAAAAAATCCACCACCAATTACAACAAAAATTGCCTGGCTACCTGGTTCCCAAGCTCGCTTTGGAAGTTCCCGGCGAATCAAGCAAAACCTGGGTGAACGGTTGAAATTTACCCTTCAATGACTTTTGGCTTGGACTTTTTTGTGAATTGCGTTGCTTTCTGACACATTTTTTACCTGAGGTGGATTCACCAAAATACTCAAAAGCGCTATAATCAGTAGAACCCGACCAAAGCACATCAAAAAAGGAGTCCATTTTGGTATCAGATAAATCAATCAACATGCTGATCATCCATCAGTCAGAAGAGGAAGCTGAACGCATCCTGTCCTTGCTCAGGAATTACCAAATTGCCGTTCGCCCTACCCGTTGTACTGACGAGGAAGAGTTGCAGGGCATTTTGGAACGCAAACCGATTGATTTGACCTTGTGCCAACAACTGCAAAGCGATCTGCCGACTTTGACTGTGATTGATCACATCAAACGCATGGGCAAAGACGTACCTGTGGTCGCTTTGTTGGAAAACCTGGATGCCGATTTGATTCAAGAGTCGATCGAAATTGGTTGCAGCAGCTATTGCACGGCCAAACTACCCGACCACATGCGCCACCAAATCCAAAAAGAAATGGAAGCGCTCAAAGAGCGGCGCAAAAACACCGAATTGGCTTTGGAACTGAAACACACAGAAAAACGCTGTGACTTGCTGTTGGATTCATCGAAACAGGCCATTGCCTATATCCATGATGGCATGCACGTTTACTCTAACCAGTCTTACCAAGAACTGTTTGGGTATGATGATGTGGAAGAATTGGAAGTGACGCCGTTTTTGAATTTGGTCTCAAAAGACGATTTACAGCAAGCCAAATCGGTTTTGCGCGACATCAGCAAGCACAAACTGCCTGATGATGACATGGAATTCAAACTCAACAAAGCCGACGGTGAAACCTTCCAAGGCATCGTCAGTTTTTCAAACGCCACCATCAACGGCGAACAGTGTGCCCAATTCATCATCAACATCCCATCAGCCGATCCTGAAGTGGAAAAAGAGTTGTTCGAAATCAAGAACAAGGACTTGTTGACGAAATATTTCAACCGCAACTACTTCCATGACCACCTGTCCTCTTCGATTGACCGGGCCAAAACCAAAAAAGGTGACAGCTTGATCATGATTGAAGTCGACGACGCCGAAGCCATCAGGCGCGACAAAGGGATTGGTAACTACGATCAATTCATCATCAGCCTGGCCGATTTTTTCCGCAGCAAATTGGGTGATGAAATCACCTATTGCCGCTATTCAAGCGACCAATTCATTTTACAAATCAAGCTGTCGATTGAAAAAGCGGAAAAGGTAGCAGAAAAATTGCGCCACCTGGCGTCTGAAGAAATTTTCAGTGCCGGTGAAACGTCGGTTAACTGCACCATCTCTTTGGCCGTCACGCAGTTGACCAAAGAATCTGAGACACCCAATTCAGTGATCAAAATCCTGACCGATGAAATCACCAAGCTGACCGAAAGGGGCGGCAATGCCGTTGCTGCATTTGACCCGGCTGAAGAAGAAAAACAAGCCCGTGCTGCATCGAAGGCTTGGATTGATCGCATCACCGACGGTTTGGAAAATGACAAGTTCTGCTTGTTTTATCAACCCGTGGTCAACATCGAAGGTGAAGAAGAAGAACATTATGAAGTGTTGATTCGTTTGCATTCAGGTGATGACATCATTTCACCGATGCAATTCATTCCAGTGGCGGAAAAATATGGCTTCATCAAAGACATCGACCGTTGGGTGGTCAATGCTTCTTTGGCTGCCATCAAAGCCGCCAGCAAAGACGTTTTGTTGTGCGTTAAATTATCGCACCAAACCTTGACCGACCCCACTTTCCCACAATCGGTGATTTCGAAATTGACAGAATACGGTTTGGGTGGAGACAAGTTGGCCTTTGAAATCAAGGAAAGCGATTTGGTGACCCACGCAAAAACCATGAAACCGATCATCAATGCACTGAAAGAAATCCA
>JAUHZH010000206.1 GCA_030426065.1 Gammaproteobacteria bacterium | reverse complement strand
TGATTATGCGATTTATGACCCGGCTTATTTATCCGGAGCGATTGAAGCAATTGAAAATTATCTGGCTGAAATACAGAAACACACCAAAGTGATGATTTTACCGCCCAAACAAGGAAAAATTGTGCCCATCAAAGGCGGCGCTGCGTGACAAGTGCGTGACAGATTTCATAAAAAAGCAAAATGCAAAATTTGCACATTGGTCGAAAAGCATTGATATTAAAAGGAAAGTAAGTGGTGGACACGACTGGGATTGAACCAGTGACCCCTTCGATGTCAACGAAGTGCTCTCCCGCTGAGCTACGCGTCCACTTGGAGTGATTTCTCGAATCAAAGAACGGCACTTTTCAGCGCCGTTCTCAAAAGAGGTGCGTATTCTATCAAATCCTTTTTTCAGAACACAAGCCGTTTTTTGTCAATTTTAAAAGCTCATGATTCCAAATACAGCTTTTCTTTGTTTCTGAAGATTTCAATTTCCACTTGATCGTCATTTTTCAGTGCCGACAGTTTCTTCACCACGTCTTTGGGTGAATGAACCGCTTCACCATTGATTGACTGGATCACGTCACCGTCTTTCAAACCCAACTTGTTGTCTGCGTCCACTTCCAGCACCAACACCCCTTGCTTAACCCCAAAATAAGTGCCCAATTGCTCTGTCACTGTTGAAAAGTGGTGGTTTTTACCCAACCATTGATTCATTTTGCCGCTTGAGAAGAAATAGGCATCGGCATGACTTGTGGTCACCACATGCACGTCTTTGTCGCCCAAATGGATGCCCTCTTTGTCGCCAAATTTGAATTCAAAGGTCTTGCCACCATGGACATTTTCCATCGTGATGTTGCCGTCTTTATCCACCCAACGGTGAACGTTTTTCATCAACACGTCCGGCGAATCAACCACTTTGGCCGCCGCTTCAATGTTGAGCTCATTGCCACCTCGCATCACCGTCAGCACACTGACTTCGTCGACTTTGAGGTCTTGTTTGATGAATTGGTCCAAGCCCAAACCGTCTTTGCCCGTCACTTCGCCGTCCACAGCGATGATCAAGTCTCCCGCTTTCAGTCCGGCTTCAGCTGCACCACTGCCATCGACCACTGAAATGACGTCCCAGCCCATGTCGGTAACCGAAGCCATAAATCCCAGGCGGGGTTTGTTGTGGTCAATATGAGCCACCCTTTTGTCCAGCTTGATGATTTTTTTGTGGACTTCGCCATCACCGGCATCGATGCCGTGCTCGGCCATCAAATCATCGATGATTTGGTCCAAAGACATGCCATCTCCGATTTCAATGGTTTCCTCAATCACTTCGACTTCACCGTTGTGGTCTTTTTTAATCACCACTTTGGCCACGCCGTCTTCGACATCGACATTGACGTCATTGCTTTTTTGAACCCACATCATTTTGTGCTGACCGTCATGCGGCATGTCATCACCGTTCAGAATAATGACTTCTTTCTGAACATCGGCACCATTGGCTTCGATGTCTATGCCATGCACTTTCAGCAAATCGTCAATGCGTGCTTGAACGTCGCCACCGCCTGATAAATCGATGGTTTCAGTGATTTTAGAGACATTCCCATCAACGTCTTTGATGATCATGACTTGCCCTTCGGTTCCGTCCACTTTGACATCGACGTCAACGGTTTTTTTCTCGGCCCAAGCTGTTGTACTTAACAAAGCCGCAGCCATCATGGTTTGTAATTTCATTGTGTTTTCTCCTAAATGTTTTCTTGACTGTTGACGGGCTGCTTGAATTTATTTTGCAAAGCAACCAAATCATCCAAAACTTCTAACTTGGCATTGATCAGTGCCAAAGTTTGTTGCTCACTTTCACTTTGAGCGATGTTGGTGTTCAATTGCACCAACCAGTTTTCCATGGAAATCATTTTCTCCAACACCTCAGAACCTGGTTCTGAGTGTTTGATTGACTGACTCAAAACCGCCATTTCAATCTTGTTCACTTTATTGATCAACTCGACCATGGGGTCTTGCCCTTGGGTTTCCACCTCCGGCAACAAGAGCCAAGCACCCACCACCAAGACAAACATGGCGGCCATGGGCATCCACAAGCTGCGTTTGCGTTTTTCAGTGGCCAAGTCGTCCATGATGGCGTCGAAACGATCGACTTCTGGCTCCATGAGGTCGACTTGCTTCAGGTGTTTTTTCACATCAATGGCTGTGTTGTTGTTCATTCTTCTGCTCCTGATCTGACAGCCAATTGGCCATCAGTTTTTTACTTCTCGACAACTGCGATTTAGAAAAGCTGACTGACATTTGGTAGAGGTCAGCGATTTCTTTGTGACTCAAGCCTTCGACCTCAAAAAGCCACAAAACCGAACGTGACAAGGGTGGCAGTTGGGCCAACATGACATTCAGATCATGACTCAATTCCAAAGCCTGTTCGCTGAGGTCATCCGGTAAATCGTCTGTGTCCAAGTCTGCCGCTGTCAGCTGACTGTTTTTGCGTTGTTGTTGTAAGGCCTGGTTGATCACGATTTTTCGCAACCAATAGCCAAAAGCCACTTGGCCAGACCATTGTTTGAGGTTTCGGAACGCCGAGACAAAACTGTTTTGCATCACATCCAATGCATCTTCTCTGTTCTGCAACATGCGATAGGCCAGGTTATAAACCGGTGACTTGAATCGATCGTAAATGTTGCGGTAGGCCACTTGCTTGCCTTTGATGGCGGCTTTGTGCGTGACTTCGTCGATGTTGTTGGAAAAATGGCTCAAAATATTTTTGCTGTTGTCTTTCCCTTATAAGAGTATGGCAAAAGCCAAAAGGTCGCAGCAAAATCAAAAATATTTTGTGATGTTTTCGATGAAAAGTTCAGATTTGAAATCTTGGGCACGCGCTTCGCAGGCTTCGCGCATGCTGTGAATGGCCGTATGCGAAGTGCTTTGAACCACACGTTGGATGTCTTGAGCCAATGCCTGGTGGTCATTACCACCGACATGCCAACCCGTCTCACCATCAATCACCGATTCCAAAGGACCGCCATGATCAGAACAAATGACGGGCTTTCCTGCCGCCATTGATTCCACGGGGCTCATGCCAAAGTCCTCGTCTTCGGGAACATAGATGGTTGCCAAACAACCGCCCAATAAGGTTTGCAGCTCAGTTTCACTCAACCAACCGGTGAATGTGATGTTGGCACAACCTTGGGCACTGCGCTTCAAGTGTTCGGCTTCAGCGCCACCAGATGCAATCACCAACCGATGTTCTGGCATGTCTTTGAAGGCATCGACAATGGCTGAAACGCGTTTCAACCCATCCAAGCGCGCCAGTGACAGGTAATAATCACCTGCTTTTTGCCAATGAAACTGTTGGGTGTCCACCGGTGGGTAAACCACTTCAGCATCGATGTCGAGGTGCTGTTTGATGCGTTGTTTGACATAGTGTGAGTTGGTCAACACCACATCCATGTCATCAACCGCCGCTTCGTACTGAGGTTTGAACCAAGCATTGAGCACTTTCAAAGCCATTCGCGCGGGCCAGGACAGTTGGGCAGCATAATGATCGGCTTTGTCATACAGGAAACGCGGTGGCGTGTGACAATAAAATAGGTGACGGTCAGCAACCACACCTGGTCGAGCCATAGGCGCACAGACCCCTGAGTAGATGGCCTGACCGAATGCCTTTGTTGTTCTGTATTTTTTAAAGGCACGGGCCAAAGTCATGGTCCTGATGCCATGCAATGAACTCAATGCCGACAAATCAGTCACTTGCCCTGGCATGCCGTCCAAATCGAATGATTCAGCGCTGTGCTGTCCAATCACCAAATCAGCCTGTAAGGCCTGGCACAGCGTCATGACCAAACGCTCACCACCGCCTTTGATGGTGAACAAATCATGCAATATGACGGTGTCATCAACTGACATAAGACAAAACATTCATTGAGAAAAAATTCGCGATGGTATATAAAGACTGCCTTATTTTAAACCATGCCATGGAAGATGAAGACATTAATTGTCATCCCAGCTTTTAACGAAGAGGAAAACCTCAAGGCCCTGCTGCCTGAGTTGTTGACTTTGCCGTATGATGTGCTGGTGGTCAATGATTTCAGCCAAGATGAGACCGCTCAAGTGGTCCAATCATTTGGCATACCCTGTTTGTCTTTGCCTGATCAACTGGGCGCCTGGGGCGCCACCCAAACCGGCATCAGATACGCCCTTGCCAACGACTATGACCGCGTCATCACCATGGATGCCGATGGCCAACACCTGCCCAATGAATTAAAAACCCTGATCAACCACAAAACCGATGACAACCACGTCATCATCGGCACCTTTCCTCAGCGTTTGAGTCGCCTCAAAAAGTTGGCATGGGCCTTTTTTAAAATGCTGACTCACATCAAAATCAGGGACCTGACTTCAGGTTTTCGTTTGTATGACCAAAAAGCCATGCACATCTTGGCCAGCAAAGAAGCCAGTCTGTTGGATTATCAAGACGTGGGCGTCTTGCTGCTGTTGTTGCGCTCGGGCTTAAAAATTGATGAAGTACCTGTTAAAATGCTCAACCGCACAGACGGCAAGTCACGTGTGTTCAGCTCATGGCTGGTGGTGATGAAATACATGATACAAACAACCACTTTGTGCCTTGCCAATTTTGGAGTCAAAAGATCAACATGACAAACATCGTGATTTTGGTGATTGGAGCCCTGCTCTCGCTCACCATTTTTTACCTGGTCAGGAAAGACAAAATGCATGGCCCTTTCGCCACCTGGTGGTTGCTTGTGGCTTTGGCGACCATCGTTTTGGCCGCCTTCCCTGGTTGGGTGGACAGCGTCGCACAACACATAGGCATTGTTTATCCTCCGACTTTGATTTTGGTGTTGGCGGTGGG
>JAUHZH010000474.1 GCA_030426065.1 Gammaproteobacteria bacterium | reverse complement strand
TGAATGCATTTTCAGATTACGCAAAACCACCCGAACTGAAAAAAGAACTGGGTGGCCTCAATGACTTGATAAATGAAATCATAGATTTGTACGCCATTTCCCACCCTGGCATTGTTTTTGACATCGACTTACTCAACCCTGAGCCCAACCTGCTTTTGGACAAAGGACGGATGACACAACTGCTGACCAACTTAATCAAAAACGCCCAAGAAAGTGTGGATGAAGGTGAAGTTAACATTTCCATTCAAACAACAGAAAAAGAAAATCACTTGCAATTAAGTTTGAAAGACAACGGTCATGGCTTTAAACAAGAAAATTTGGCACAGGTCTTTGAACCTTATGAATCCACCAAAACCAGAGGATCAGGCTTGGGTTTGGCCATTGTCAAAAAAATTGTCGAAGAGCATGGTGGAGAAATCAGCGTTCACAACCATAACCATGGCGCCTTGATCGTCATTTTATTGCCTGTTGCATAGGACAAACATGAAAACACAACTACAAAAAATGAAACAACTGCCCGCCATTGATGTTGGCCAAAGAAAACAGTTGCTCAAGACATTGGCCCGCACCATTAAAAAACACAAAAAGCGGGTCATCACAGCCATCAGCAATGATTTTTCTCATCGCAGCAGTCACGAAACGTTGTTGGCTGAAATTATGGTCAGCTTGGAAGAAATTCACCACAACATCAAAAATTTGAATGCCTGGGTCAAGCCTCAAATACGACACAGCAATTGGAAGTTTTACCCATCTAAATGTGCGATTGTGCCACAAGCCTTGGGTGTGGTGGGAATCATGGCCCCTTGGAACTATCCTTTTAATTTGGTCATGGCACCCTTGGCTGCCGCCATCAGTGCGGGCAATCGTGTGATGATCAAACCATCAGAAATGACTCCGTTGACTGCTCAATTAATCAAAGACATCTTGGCCGAAGTGTTTGATGATGAGCAGGTACATGTGGTGCTTGGCGATGTCACTGTGGCCAGTGAGTTCAGCCAACTGCCTTTGGACCACA
>JAUHZH010000205.1 GCA_030426065.1 Gammaproteobacteria bacterium | reverse complement strand
TGCACAAGAAGCCAGCAACACCACCATCAACATCATCAAACCATTTTTCATCTCAATACCTCTCACAGCCCAATTCAAGTCAACTCATTATTGACCTGAGCTGCTGAACAAAAGATGAATGATCGAACCAGTCACCACAATGACTGCTTCGATGTGCCTGTCAATCAACCCCTTAATCAAATCCGTCTTTGAAAATCACGCCATCATAAGCCCCCAGGTAGATCACAGCATCTTGAATTTGAATGGTAACTGCATGGTTCGACCTTTGTGTTTGTTGTTAATAAATTCTATTAGACTTGTGTTGTGCTCACAAGCAAGTGAATCTGAAACCGTTCAAAAAAAAACACCATCCAGGCTTGATGCCAAGACGGTGTTTTAAGTGAATTGGGTTTGTTATGCCTTATTGGATGTCAGCACAAAAATCAAACTCAAACCCATTTTTGAAAATATGATCCATGTTCAAAGCTGGATCAGGGAAAGCCAAAGCGCCAGCGGAAAAAGTGTCGGCAGCAGTGAAGGGTGAAGTCAGTGGTGTACCATACTGCAACGTTGACAAGTTGAGCACGTTGAGGTCGCCGGCTTCATCGGTGACTAAATAGGCAAACCCGCCACCCACAGCGATCCCATCAATGTCAGTGACTCCACCAGGATAGGCGGCCAAATTGGTGATGTTCCCACTGGTGTCTAAAGTCACCACTTGCCCTGTGGTGTCATTAACACCGTAGATAATACATGTTTCAGGGTCAGCGTCTAGTCCACTGATGCTGTCAGGTGTGGTGCTGATTTGAGTGGCTGCGAAAGTGTTCAGGTCAATGGTGAAGAGTCCATTTGTTGCGCCACCACCGGCATTATAGCCATATAAGATGTCATTGCGCATGGCCAGTCCGTCTATGCGCAGGGCTTCACCTGCGAATGTGATTCGTCCCAACAAAACTGGGGCACCGCCCGCGTAAGGCAATTCATACAAGTGATCGCCACCGCCAAGTAATCCTGGAGGGGGTGTTAAACCACTGGATTGCGTAAACAAGATGCGGCTGTTTTTAGGATCAGCCGTCGCTCCCCATACACCATTGGCAGACAAAATGGATGTCGGTGTGTCGTTGCTGGTGTCAATTGAATATACGTCATTAACTGTTCCAGCTGGGTCGTTGGCGTTGGTGCTGGTACCGACGAACAATTGGTCGGTGATGTCTGATGCACCCCTGTTGTTATCAACGTAAGTATAAGGTGATTTGCGGTGGTCACCAATGGTATCCATCTCTTCCCATTGCGTGGCTTGAGCCATTTGGCCTGATACAAAAGTCAGAATGGATGCAATATATAGTTTCTTTGTTTCCATGTAATTCCCCTTATTTGTGTGAACTGTGTCACATATATTCTACTTTGACATGTGCTCACAAGGGGGTTTTTATTAATTTATAAACAGGAATTTAGCAAAAAAACACAAAAAATCAAATGGTTTAAAAAAAGTGGATAGCCAAAAGAATGATGTGGTGACAATTCGTGTCATCTATAAAAATGTTGATGAAACTGACCTAAGGAATTGCATTGATGACTGGTTGTTGCTGAACTGCTTGAAAGAACGCCACATCAATACTGTGGTCACAACTGATGTGGCATTCGCAGTTGGTATGAAAACTAAATCAGACCAGTTTTTGTAGTGCTTTGAGACAAGTGTCAATGCGTTTTTTATTGCATTTGTGGTATTCGGCAGATTTAGGTGCTTGGTACCATTGCTGCAACAATTGCAGTGCTTGCTCGTTTTCGGCCACCAGTTTTTCTCCGGCCATGCGATCAGACAGCACTTGGACCTGATAGGCCATGCGGGCTTCTATGTGTTTTTTGGGTGTTTCCAAACCTGACAAAAATTCGGCCTGCAAGAGCAAAGCATCACAATGGTCGTCGTTGGCTTCATTACTTGTCCGTATCTGACCGATTGCGCGATCTTCTTCACTCATGGCCGACAGCGCTTGTTCAACAGCAGCAGTGTCTTCAGACAAGGCTTGCTGATCCAGTTGTTGCCAGATGTTGAGTTGATCCAAACGGGCTTTGGCTTGCAGGTCGGCAATGGCTTGTTCAGCTTTTTGTAAGGCTGCTTGGTAGGCGCCATCCAAGTTCTTGATGGGGTGTTCCATGGCTTGCCAGTTTTCTGTGAGCTGCGAGGTCAATTGTTTGATCTCGACTTCGTTTTTGGCCTTTTTGAGTGATGCACTGTGTTCATTGAGCCAGCCTTGTGCGGTTTTGCGTTGGGCATCGTAAGCGGCGTTCTTTTCTTGGTGCGCCGCATCGCGCTTTTTAAACAAAGCGTCATTGGCTTTGCGGAACTGTTTCCACAATTTGCGCTCTGTGTATTGTTTGACGATGCCGGCTTGTTTCCACTTGCCTTGCAAAGCCTTTGCCTGTTCGATGGCATCATTCAAGTCTTCGTGGTCGTGCAGTGCCTGTACTTGTTCAATCAACTGGCGTTTCTTGGCTTCAGCAGCATCGTAGAAAGTTTTCAGTTTGGCATCAATGCGGTCGATGCCTGCCCGCAACTGTTTGGCCACTTTGCCGCGTTGGTTCGGTGGCAGTTGGTCCAAGGATTTGAGGTGTTTGATGGCGTTTCGGGTGATGCGCGCCATGTCACGTTCTTCACTGTCATCCAAATCCAAAGTTTTCATTTCCTTGATCAGGTTTTGGATGTCTTCCAATCGGCTGTTTTGCTGTTCTGAACGCTTTTCAAAGAAGGGTTGGGTGGGTTCGAACAAGGCTTTGGAAACGTCTCGGAATTGTTGCCACATTTTTTGGTTGCGCGAAGGGAATTTGTCACCTTCTAATTTTTCCATGTCTTCCAGGGCATACCAACGCTCATTCGACTCCTTGAGTTTTTTCAAAACCGCGTCGGGGTGTGTTGCTGTGCCTATCAGGGATTTGAGTTCATCTATGATGTCTTGACGGACTTTGTCGTTGCTCCATTTTTGCCACTGCCTCAGTTCTTTCAGTTGGGTCCAAACGCCATCAATGCGGTATTTGTTTTTGCGAACCAAGGGGTGTTGTTGGCCAGCTGTGCGCTTCAAGTTGGCCATTTCATTGGTGATGACTTTGGCTTGAGACAGGTGGCCTTCTTTGATTTCAAGTGTGGCTTGGTCAATCAGTTCCAGCAGTTGGTTGGCGGCTTCGTCTCTTTTCTTTGCTGAGTGCTCAATTTTTTCGGCCAGTTTCAATATCCCTTGATCAAACTGGGCGGTCAGTTGTTTCAGGCTGACAGAAGGGTGGGCACCCTGAACGGCTTGACTCCAGCGTTTTTTGAATTGATTGAGGGCATGGGGCTGCACCACTTCTTGTGACAGCACTTTTTGTAAAGCGTCGTAGGCTTGGGTGGCGCTTTCAGGCACTTTTTGAATTTGAAACTGTTCATCGCGGGCAGCGATCAGTTGTGACAATGCCGCTTGGTAATCGTTTTGCGCATGATCAGGCAATGCACTGATGTCTTGGCTTTGGTATTTTTGAACCTGGTTTTGGAGTTGTTGCAGGTTGCTTTGTGCGGCTTTGGCTGCCAGTTGTTGCAGTTCCACCAACTGGCTTTGTGCCCTTTGTTCTTTCTGTTTGCTCAGGAAGCTGTCACGGTGTTCTGGGTCCAGCACCATTTTGGCGGCAGCATAGGCGCCATTGTAACGTTGTTTGTGGGTGGCCGACACATAATGTTCGATGGCTTGCCACTGTTTTTCAATGTCTTGGAGGTTAACAGTTTGTTGGCTGTGAACCACGGCTTCCAGTTTTTGGCAGATGTGCAAGGCTTGCTGGTCATGATCGGGTGCTTGGTTACCGCCATTGAGTTTGTTTTGGATTTGTTGAAACAGTTTCTTGTTTTTCTTTTTCAAAGGTTTGGCGATGCGCAGTAAGGTGGAAGCTTGTTCCAGCTTGGCCAAAATGGCTTGTTGGACGGCATCGTCAGTTTCTTTCAAAAGCAAATCACCCAAGGTGCCTTGTTGATTGATGGCTTCGATGGCTTTCAAACGCATGTTCGCATGGTGCGCTGATTTGGCCAACTCTATCAATGAGTCATTGTCCTTGATACGTTCAATGGCACTGACATCGTCGCTGTCCATCAATGATTGGGTCCATTTTTTCAACGCCAGTTTTTGAATCTCATTGTGGTCGTTGTGGGTGGCCATGTGTGACAACAGCGCTGGGTCATTGATGCGGCTCAAAGCGGCTTTTCGGACTTTGAGGCTGGCGTCATTGGCCGCGATGTTGCTCAATTGTTGAATCAAATCGTGTTCCTGACCAGTTTGAACGGCTGTTAACCGCACTTGCTCGTTGGGACTTTGCCATTTGGGTTTGGCGAACCAATTGAATAAACTCATTATGCCACCTTCTGTAACAGTTGTTGGTTGATGAACGTCAGTTGTTCCTCCGCCTGTTCAATTTTCATGATTTGGCGGGTCAAGGGATCCAGCTCCAGACCGCTCATGAACCACTTGATGTGTTTTCGAGCGATGCGCAGGCCGGTGAAACCACCATAAAAATCATGCAGGTTTTTGACGTGGTCATACATGACCTGAATGATGGTGTGGTGATTGGGTTTGGCCAAAGTTTGGCCGGTTTTGATGTGGTGCAGGATTTGTTGAAAAATCCATGGATTGCCTTGGGCAGCGCGGCCAACCATGATGCCATCACAACCCGTGTCATCAAGTACTTTTTTGGCTTGTTCGGGTGTGTTGATGTCACCGTTGGCAATGACCGGGATGGACAATTGGCTTTTGACTTCTTTGATCAAGTCATAACGGGCTTGTCCAGTATATTTTTGTGCTTTGGTGCGGCCATGTATGAACAAAGCTTGGATGCCGCATTCTTGAGCCATGTGGG
>JAUHZH010000473.1 GCA_030426065.1 Gammaproteobacteria bacterium | reverse complement strand
AAAGAAACGCATGTCCATCCTTTGGATGTGATCATAACAATCAACTCGAAACTGGTGCTGAATGTTTTGAGCCAATCCGCGCCAACCTCGCAAATACAGGTATTGAAACAGTGATTCACCCGCCCAGATGAAAAAAGTCAAAACGGCCAACAACAAAAGCTGCTGCTTAGGATCAGTGATGCCATAACCAGCCACAAAAGAGTCTTCTTTGCTGATCACGACATCAATCGCAATCCCAATCAATATTTCAGGTGCGATGTCGAACAATTTGTTGATGATTGAACAGAAGCTCGCCCAAAAGGCCTGCCTTCTGTGCCCTTTACCATAGGATAAAACTTTAGATAAAATCATATAATTCAATTATTTGGTGAATAAACCTCATCAACAACATGAAACGAACCAAAAACCAAAAGCAAATCATCTTTTTCAGTCAGTGATGCGGCCACTTGGCGTGCTTGTGCCCCCGATTCAAAAAAGGAAAACAAACCCACATGATCAGCCAACACCACTTTCAAATCTTTGGCAGGTAAGGCCCGTTCACCAGCCAGTTCAAAAACAAACCAATGATCAATCAAGGGTGCGATGGTAGGCAGCCACGATGCTGCGTTTTTGTCTTTGAGAACTGAAAATACGGCCCTGACGGACCCTTTGATTTTTTGTTGTGACAACCACTGGGCCAATGCCGCCACCGACTGGGCATTGTGTGCCACATCGATGACCTCTCTGGGCTGTTCACAGAATGTTTCCAGACGACCTTTCAAAGTCACCTGGTTCATGGCTTGGTTGATTTGACCAGGTGTTAACGGGTAAGCCATAGACAACAGGCATTGGATCGCAGCTGCGGCATTTTGTATTTGCCAGTCCCCTTCCAGTTTCGGCAATTTCAGACCATTCCACCGGTGGTCTTTATTTCCAAAATCAAAAGCTTGTGCATCCTTCTTGAAGCGATAAGCTTTCCCCGCCAACATCAAAGGACAGTCAATGTCTTTGGCATGATCAATGATTGACTGAGGACA
>JAUHZH010000204.1 GCA_030426065.1 Gammaproteobacteria bacterium | reverse complement strand
AACCACCGCGTCCATCATTGATTGGTGAAGAACCATTGCCACCTGTGAATGTGATGCCGCTGATTTCAACATCGATCAAAGACTTTTCATTGTCAATGGTTAGGTTTCGATTGAAGCCCTGGGATTCAACCGTCAGCATGTTCGCACCAGGGCCAATGATGTTGACTGATTCTGTCACCATCAATTCACCTTTGGTCAATGTGATGGTTTGTGGTGTAGAAAACACAGCTGCGTCAAACGTAACCTCAGAACCTGGTAATTGCGTTGATAAATAGATGGCTTCTCTGAGCGTGGTTTCTCCTGGGACATATGTATCACTGTTGGTTGTGACGACATAGGTGTCACCCGCATGGGTGATTTGTGATGTGATCAGACCCAATCCAATCAACTGTTTAACAGATGATGTCAAATTGTTTTTTTTGTGGTTCATCGAAATGACAGGGATTCAAATGTGATGATTATATGCCAAGAATTGAATCCAAACGTCATTCAAATCCGTTTCTGAAAATTAAATAAGGTATGGTGAAATTGACAGTCAATACAGGTGGACTGACACCTTCTCTGCTGCTCAATCCACGGGCGTTTCCGCTGGTGGTTTCATCGCCTAAAATAATCCAGCCGAAATTTTGATTCGGAAAGGCCATCCACATTTGCACTTCCGTAACCATATCAGCGGTGGAATCAAACAACACGTTTTTACCAGCATCAAAACCATCAAATCCGGCTGTAGATGATGCCAATGAGTTGTATTCACCGCCTTCTTCAAACCAGGCTACATTGTCATAGAAAGTATGCTGCCATGTGGCATCACCCAAGGAGGAGGGTGCGCCAGTTCCACCTCCATTCGATGTGCCTTCTCCCCAATCAGCTTGCAAAGCATGAAGGCTGGCTGTAAATGGGGTTGCATCAAATGGTTCGTTGATGATGTGAACTTGCAATGAAACCGACTGAATGATGGCATCGGAGGGTACTTGGCTTAAATCAAACTTCAAAACAGCCCGTCTGAGCGCATTGTTTCCTGAAGGTCCTGTTTTCCCAATAAATAAACGGTCGCCCGCGCCATTGCTGGTGGCACCGTTAAACGTTTCATAGAGGGTGTTGTCCTTGAATGGCGTGAGTTGAATACTTTGAGCCATTAAATCAAAAGAAAGCATCAACGCCACAGATAGATAAACAATTAACTTCATAATGAATTCAGATTCTTTACAAACATTGTATTGCATAAGAAAAACTCAAGTAATTGAAAATAAGTGGCTTCACAACATTCACCTTCATACAATCCATGAGATCACCTACAACCGAATTCAATATAACCTCAAAATATAATTTAACATAATATATATTATGCGCATTACTAGGATTGTTTAACTTATCAGATAAAAACCACCCTGAATTTTTAAAACTTGGATTTAGCGGCTTACGATGATCGACTCAGGTTAAAGACCAACCTTGACCGCATTAAAAACGGCAAGGCTCTGGCCGTTGCAGACATCCATGAAATGGTGATTCACACAGGATTGGAGCCCATAACAGACGTTTTAAGGCAAATCATTGAAGCAGGCAACGAGACCGAGGATTTAGACGTTGAAAACCCGAAAGCAACCGCTTTCGTAGTCTTTTTAACCATGTCAAACAGCCTGCACCATTCTGGGGACTTTCAGCGTTCTAACCCTGGTGTTGACCTGATGGGCACACTTCACGGGTCCGTGGCCAGGCTTTTGAAATGGCAAAAACCGTAGCACCCTGTGATTACCCACGTGATTTCACCTGAATAGAGTCAACCAGTTACAGAGGAATGGAATTCAGCATGAAACTCTGTTTTACTCTTGACCTTCTTTTTGTTTGAAATGCTTTTGGATGTAGGTTTTGACCGTTTTTGCGGCTTGTTCATCACCAATGGCTGATAAGATTTCCAATAAATGATCATACAACAGTTGGTCTTGCTGGGGTTCTTTGGTGGCTTGTTCCATATAGGATCTGGCCATATCCAAATTACCCAGACGATAATGTACCCATGCCATGGAATCTAAAATTGGCACGCTGTCAGGGCGCATATCATGGGCTTTTTCGATGTATTCCAGGGCTTCATCTAATTTGATGTTGCGATCGGCCCAGGAGTACCCCAAGGCATTCAGAGCGTCGTAATGCTCAGGGTCGTTGTTGATGATGTACAACAGATCTGTTTCCATTTTATTGACCTGTGTATTGGCTTCATACATCATGGCGCGGCTGTACCTTAAATCGCTGTCACTTGGAAACAACTGCACTGCTTGATCTAATGTCCTGATGGCCGACCTAATTTCACCCAACTCTCTGTGTGATTGTGCTTCAAAAAGATAAGCCAAAGCCGCTTGTTCTTGGGTCCCATTTTGTGCCTGACGATAAAGTGTAATGGCACGATCATGGTTTTCTAAAGAGCGTTGAACATTGCCCATGATTAATTTGGCTTGGCTGATTTTGTCACCCGACTTCACTGCCGACAACAAATCCATACTGTAGTCGGTGTCATTCAACCAATAAGACAACTCCCCTATTTCCAAACGTTTTTGGTCATCCATTTCTGTTTTTGACAAAATCGACTTTAAATGAACAAATTGATTTTGAGCATCTTCATCTTGCCCTTGTCGAATCGCCAGGATGATGCTTTTATACAACAAATCTGGGTTGTTGGCATGAGCTTCAAGTAAGGCTTTGGCTTCGTCGGCACGATCCAAGTGGTTTAACAAGCTGGCATACTGGGACACATAGGCTTCTTTGCTGTCGTCTTTCTTCAATAACCAGAGGTAATCTTTTTCAGCCAGCTGATGTTTTTTGAGCATCAAATGCAACCGCGCACGCCAAAAAACATAATCTTCTTCTTTTTTAATATCAATGGCTTGGTTAATGGTAGTTAAAGCATCTTCTAAATTCTTGAATTGGGTGAAGACTTTACTGAAACCGAACAATTGCGGCCCTGATTTCTTGATGAAGGGTAAGCGCAAGGCCGTTTCAACCATTGGGAGCGCCAAATCTGGTGGCATGGATACCAACCCCATCCGAATGTACTCCCAACGTGACAGGTCTTCATCTGCCAGTGTCATCATGTTTTGTAGCGTCGTCTCCGCCTCACCAAAACTTTTTTCTTTGAGCTGTTCAACCACTGTGTATTGAGCATCCACCCACGCTTGACTGGGTTCAGCAGGTTCTGGTTTTTGAATGTCTGGCTTTTGACAGGCGGTCAAAAGGAGGATGGCTGTGACAGTGATCAAGTATTTCATCATGATTGGTTCAATTGAGTTAACAGTTCCGCTTGTGATGCTTGCATCAACGGTGAAATCACCAAATCCAAATCCCCATCAATGATTTCATTCAATTTATATAAGGTCAAGTTGATGCGGTGATCGGATATTCGACCTTGTGGGTAGTTATAAGTTCGAATTCTTTGGGATCGGTCTCCACTGCCCACTTGCAGTTTTCTGGCTTCTGACTGTTCTGATTTGATCTTGGCTTGCTCTGCGTCTAAAATCCGCGCTGACAGCAATGACATGGCTTTCGCTTTGTTTTTGTGCTGAGAGCGCTCATCCTGGCATTCAACCACAGTATTGGTTGGTATGTGTGTGATTCGTACAGCCGAATCGGTGGTGTTGACGTGTTGTCCACCGGCGCCAGAAGACCTGAATGTATCAATCCTTAGGTCACTGGGATTGATGTCGATGGATTCCACGTTTTCAACTTCCGGTAAAACGGCCACAGTACAAGCGGAAGTGTGCACCCTGCCCTGAGATTCGGTTTCTGGAACGCGTTGAACGCGGTGGGTTCCAGATTCAAATTTAAAGCGAGAATACGCACCTTCACCTTCAACCAAAGCAATGATTTCCTTGAAACCACCGTGGTCACCTTCGTTGGTGCTCATGACACTGACTTTCCAGCGCTGTTTCTCAGCATACCTTGAATACATGCGAAACAAATCACCGGCAAAGATGGCTGCTTCGTCGCCACCGGTGCCTGCCCTCACTTCGATGTAAATGTTGTTGTCGTCATTGGGGTCTTTCGGCAACAGCAAGATTTTCAACGCTTCATCCAAATCGATCAATTGTTGTTCTGCTTGCTGAATCGACTCTTTGGCCAAGTCCTGGAGCTCATCATCAGACAACATTTCCTGGGCTTCTTCCAGTTCTTGCTGAGTCTTGTTGAATTGTTCAAAGTTTTGAACCAATGGCTCCAGCTGAGCATATTCTTTGCTTAAGTCTCGGAATTGGTTTTGATCAGACATCACATCGGGATCTGAAAGCAACAAGGCAATTTCTTGATAACGTTCTTGGGCTTGTTCTAACCTTCGGGCAATTTGTGGTGTCATTGATCCTCGTCTTCGTCGCTGTTATTCCATTTTAAATCAAAGGCTTCTGCCATTAACTTGATGTGCTCTTCATTACCTGATTCTATCACTTTTCGCAAAGCCATGATGCTGTGATGACTGACTTTCTTGTTGATTTGGTGTGCCATGGTGGTGACTTTTTGTGACTGAAAATCATTCAAGTCTTTGGGCATTTGTTTTTGAATCAAATCTTCTTTGATGTCTGTGAACCGCTGCTGCAACTGATGAAGCAAGCCATGATGTCGCTGTCTTTTTTGCCACTGAACGAACAATTCAACTTCTGCATCAATGATCCGCATCGCGGCCTCAACCGTGCTTTTTCTTTTGTTCATGTTATCAGCAATCACCTGTTGCAAATCATCAACGGCATACAAAAAGACATCATCCATGTTGGTGATTTCAGGCTCGATGTCGCGAGGCACTGACAAATCAATCATCACCATGGGTTTGTGCTTGCGTTTTTTGATGGCTTGTTCAGCCATCGCCGCAGTGATCAAAGGGCTGGGACTT
>JAUHZH010000203.1 GCA_030426065.1 Gammaproteobacteria bacterium | reverse complement strand
TCCCAGCGATTACCCAGGTCTGTCAGGTTGACAAAAAAGTCATTGCTGAGCACACCTTCCCTGTTGGTGAAAACACCATCTTTGCTGTCGCCATAGTTGGTGGCCAAGACCCGCATGCCACCCAAAAGAACCACCATTTCAGGTGTCGTCAAACCCAACAATTGGGCTTTGTCCAACAGCAACTCTTCAGGCATCACGGCAAAGTCTGATTGCATCCAATTGCGAAAACCATCATGAATGGGTTCAAGGTACTGGAAGGAATCGACATCGGTCATCGACTCGCTCGCATCACCCCTGCCCGCCTCGAATGGAACGGTGACATCAAAACCTGCTGCTTTGGCCGCTTTTTCTATACCAAGCACACCACCCAACACAATGACATCAGCGATACTGGCGCCGTGTTTTTCCGCGATGAGCTCATAAACTGCAAGTACTTTTGCCAGCCTTTCTGGCTCATTACCAGCCCAGTCTTTCATGGGCGCCAAGCGAATGCGAGCACCATTGGCACCGCCGCGGTGATCAGAGCCTCGATAAGTTCTGGCGCTGTCCCATGCGGTGTTGATCATTGCTTTTGTGCTCAAGCCGCTGACTGACAGGTCCTTTTTAACTGCTTCCACGTCGTAATCGACTGGACCTTGAGGAATGGGGTCTTGCCAAACCAAATCTTCGTTCGGCACATCGGGTCCAATGTAACGGCTTTTCGGCCCTAAATCGCGATGGGTCAGTTTGAACCATGCCTTTGCAAAGACTTCAGAAAAATACCCTGGGTCTTGATGAAAGCGTTCTGAAATTTTTCTGTACTCAAGGTCCACCTTCATCGCCATGTCGGCGTCGGTCATGATGGGCACCTGGCGAATGGTGTCATCTTCCACATCAACAGGCATGTCACTTTCATTGATGTCCACCGGCTGCCATTGCCACGCACCGGCTGGGCTTTTGGCCAACGCCCACTCGTGATTCAACAACATGTCAAAATAGCCATTGTCCCATTGTGTCGGGTGTGTGGTCCAAGCACCTTCGATGCCACTGGTGACCGTGTCTCGGCCCAAGCCACGTTTTTTGTGGTTGTTCCACCCAAAGCCCTGCTCTTCGATTTCAGCTGCTTCAGGTTCTGCACCCAAATCCGCCGCATCGCCATTACCATGAGCTTTACCCACGGTGTGACCACCCGCTGTCAAAGCCACTGTCTCTTCATCGTTCATGCCCATGCGAGCAAAGGTCTCTCTTACATCTTGAGCGGTTTTAATGGGGTCAGGGTTGCCGTCCACACCTTCAGGATTGACATAGATCAAACCCATCATCACGGCAGCCAATGGGTTGGCCAAGTCACGATTACCGGAATATCGGCTGTTTTCATTGTCAGAAGGTGCCAACCATTCCGTTTCCGAACCCCAGTAAATGTCTTTTTCAGGGTGCCAAATGTCTTCGCGCCCGAAAGCAAACCCGTAGGTGTTCAGTCCCATCGACTCATAGGCCATGGTACCTGCATAGGCGATCAGATCAGCCCAACTCAGTTGGTTGCCGTATTTTTTCTTGATGGGCCACAACAAACGGCGCGCTTTGTCCAAATTGCCGTTATCAGGCCAGGAATTCAGTGGCGCAAAGCGGATGTTGCCTGTGCCAGCACCACCACGACCATCTGCAACACGGTAAGTACCTGCGGAATGCCACGACAGTCTAATCATCAGGCCACCATAATGGCCCCAATCGGCAGGCCACCATGACTGCGAGTCAGTCATCAAAGCATGCAAATCTGACTTCAGCGAATCCACATCCAGAGACTTCACAGCTTCCCGATAGTTGTAATCTACCCCCATGGGATTGGTTTTTTGATCATGCTGATTGAGGATATCTAAATTAAGGGTTTTGGGCCACCAGATTTGAGGGCCATTGTTTGACTGAGTTAAAGCGCCATGCATCACTGGGCATTGGCCTGATTCTGTTTTTTTCATGAAAACCTCATTATTTGATTGATGCGCCCATCATAATACGCCACCCTTAATCTGTAAATCAGGATATATATATCACATCATTCCATAAATACGAACGTTGTAAATTAAACTTTCACCCATACAGCGGATCTGATAAGCTCTGACCGTTATAAAAACAACACCCACTTTTGATGTTTACCCATTCACACACCAGAAATATCACCTCACAACTGCTTGTGCTGTTGATGCTTTTCAGCCAATCTGCATTGGTGATGAAAGAGTGGTCTGAAATGTCAAACAACAACATCACAGAACAACCCAGCCACCTATCTTCTTCCCCTGATCCGGCGGATACCCGCAACCTCGATTATGTGGGCGTCAACGAAGCAACACTTGAATGTGATGACACTGAATCAACTTGTGACAACTGTCACCATTGTCATGGTTCACATGTCAGCATCATCACCCAGGTGAGTGATCTCAATTTCCCACCTTCCCATCAACCAGACTTTAATTTCACCTCCTTGGCCTCGAACAGCAACCCCAGTCGCATTGATCGACCACCCACACATTTACCTGTCATTTAAAAAAAGATTCTTCAATTTAACTGCGCTTTTGGACTCTTGAACGAGTGGATTAAGTGATCTCACTACATGTCTGACTGCGCCACCACTGACAGGTGAAACCAATGAAAACAACAAAACAACCCAATACAGGGCGTAACTACCCATGCCTGGCATGCATATGCATCCTGGGGTTATTGGCTGTGTTCAGCCATGGCATGGCATCAGCAATTTCTCAAACAGCAGACAAGAAAACCACCTCACTGAGTCTGGTTTTACAAAAGATTTTGAGCCACAACCCTGAGTTAAAGGGGTTTGAATTCCTTAATCAGCACTGGCAAAACCTTCAGGCCCATGCCAACCAAGCCCCTGGCATGACACTGGGGATAGAAGGTGACAATGTGTTTGGGACTGATTCATACGCTGGCTTTTCACAAGCCGAAGTGACGTTGTCACTGCGTTCTATCATCGAACGAGGCAATCAAAGGGGTTTGCGGTCACTAGACATTGAAAGCAATCACAAACTAAGCCAAATCGAACAGTCACTACAAACACTTAACCTGATGGCTGAAGCCACCCAGATGTACATTGATATACTGGCGGTTCAAGCGCAAATGAAGTTGACGCAGGAAACGGTCACTTTCAATCAAAAAATTTTGAGTTGGTTAAAAAAGGGTGCCAAACAAGGCATAACAAACCCAACCCACTTGCTTCAAGCTGAAGCCGCCATCTTGCAGGCACAAATCAAAATACAACAGCTAGAAGCCACACACCAATCTGGATCAATTGCTTTGGCCACCCTTTGGGGACAAGAGTCGCCAGATTTTGAATCGCTTTCTGGTGATTTGTTCTCTTTTGAACCCACACCGCCACTTGAAGTCCTTCTTGAAATGGTTTCACGCTCTCCTCATGCAGAGCAACTGACGCAAATGTCGCGATTAAAACAAATTGAGTTGAATGCCATTCAGGCAGAATCCCGAACAAACATCGAATGGCAGATAGGTATTTCAAGACTTCAAGGCAGCCAAGACATGGCTTTGTCAGCTGGCATTGCCATACCCCTGTTCAATAAAAAAAGAAACCAAGGTCGGGTATTGGCTGCTCAAGCCAAACAGCAACAGTTGGCTTTGTCCCAGTCCCAACGTTTGCGGTTGCTCAAAGGACATTTGCGTCAAACACACATCAACAGCGAAATGACCCGCCTTCAAGCCAAAACACTGCAAAACGAGGTGATTCCACTGCTCAAGAAAGCACTCAAACATGCGGAAGATGGCTTTCGCCGTGGTGGCATCAGTTACCAAGAGTTAATCAGCTCACAACAGCAGTTGTTGGAGGCAGAGTCTCAACTCATCACATCGGCCACAAACACCCTCAGGCTACAAACAACGATCGAGCAGTTAACTGCCGCTTTATTGAACCACGACAGGAACCCCTCATGAACCCAACCAAATCAAACCCCAAAGCATCATTGTTTACATGTGCGCTGTTGCTTCTTTCATTGGCATTCAAGGCGGCTGCTTCCAGAGATCACCATGACCATGATGAACACGAAAACAATCAACACAGCCAGATCAGTGAACAGATGAGCCAAGCCAATGGCATCAAAACGCTCAAAGCATCGGGTGGTGTCATCGAACAAAAAATCAAAGTATATGGTCGATTGCAAGCGGCACCTGAACACAAAGCTGAAGTGCGAGCCAGATTTCCGGGTGTGGTTGTTTCAATGACTGCCAGCATCGGTGACACCGTGACAAAAGGGCAAGTGCTTGCCACCATTGAATCCAACGTCAGCTTGCAAACTTACAACGTGGTCTCCCCCATCAATGGCATGATCCAACATCGGATGGTGAACCCCGGAGAATTCACAGGCAACAAAACCCTGTTCAACATCCTCAACAGTGAATCATTGTCGGCTGAATTGAAAGTCTTTCATCAACAAAGAAAACACATCAAATCAGGACAAAACGTGACCTTATGGGATGACAAGGCAACCATCAGTGGACAAGTACACCACATCATTCCAGGCCCAGTGGACCAACCTTTTCTGCTGGCGCGTGTGCCTTTCAACAACAAGAATGGACAACACACACCGGGTGACTTAATCAGCGCAGACATCACCATCAATCAGGAAAATGTTGAGGTATTGGTTGTCAACGAAGCCATACAAATGCTTGATGGTGGCCCAGTTGTGTTTGTCCAAACAGGGGATCGCTTTCAGGCACAACCAGTCACACTGGGTATCCAGGATGACCACCACACTGCCATCACCTCTGGTCTGCAGGTGGGTCAAACTTATGTGGCAAACAACAGCTATTTGATCAAAGCCGACATTGAAAAATCGTCGGCAGGTCACAGTCATTGATGGGAGGTCACATG